>CAKXKM010000001.1 GCA_934876235.1 Collinsella sp. AF02-46-1
GCGTTCATCCTGAGCCAGGATCGAACTCTCCGTCCAAATGTGTTGGGCTTCGAGCCCGTCCGGTCCTCTCAGTCCATCGCTGATCGGTTCCGTTCGATTCATATGGTTCTGTATAGGAAAAGGAATTTCTCGGGGCCGCCTCTCGGCGGCCTTGCGAAAAACAAATCCAAGTTAGACCATTTCAAATGGTTCGATGTCTGCCCGGATGCGACACTGAATGTGTCCATCCTCGCAGTATCCGGTTCTCAAGGTGCACGCTGTGCGGCTGATCCGGTCCGACCGGGCCGCGCGGCAAGGAGATATATTGCCAGACCGGAGGGGCGCCGGGGGCGGGAATCTGGGCGTACACATTTCCTACACAATTTGGGATCCGACTAACGTTTGCCAGCCGTTAACTACCGCTCACCGAGCATCTCTTTATATAAGGCAGTCTCATGGTTAAAGCGGATACGTTCCCCTAGCTAAAGCACAGCCAGCATCGAGCAACTCATCACGTTCTTCCACCGAGAACCCCTCGGCGTAGACGCGCACCACTGGTTCGGTCCCGCTAGGACGGACCAGCAGCCACGTTTCATCCTCGAATGCTAAACTCAAGCCATCCATATGACTAACGTTTTGCGGCACATTGCCACAAATCGACTTGGGGTTTACGCCCGGCAGCAGGGTTCGTAACGTTTCGGCATCTTCGGCCTCAAGGCGCAAATCGCGTCGACCGTAACTCGTCTTACCAAAACTGTCCTCGAGTTGGTCGACCAGAACGCCCAAAGGCGCGTCCGTCTTTGCCATAAGCTCACACAGAATCAGACAGGCGAGGATTCCATCGCGCTCGGGCATATGCGCGGCGATGCCGATACCACCGGCTTCTTCGCCGCCCATGAGGACGCCACCCTTCTTCATCTCTGCCGCTATATATTTGAAACCGACTGGTTTGACGGTCACGCGGCAGCCAAGCGCCTCGGCAATGCGACGCACGAGCGTCGAGCACGAAAGATTGACGACGACGCGCCCCTCCAAATTACGAAATTGAACCAAGTCGCCCAAAACGAGCGCCATGATCTGATGCGGATGTATATATCTGCCGCGCTCGTCAACCGCGCCGATACGGTCGGCGTCGCCGTCGGTCACCAGGCCAGCGCAAGCTCCGTCCTCGATAACCGTATGCTCGCAAGCGTCCACCCACGGCTCAACGGGGTCGGGGCAGATATCTTCTTGGTCAGGCGCCTGCCCGGCGTGAATCTCGTGCACCTCAACGCCAAGCTCGCGCAGCAAGTCGGCTAGATAGCCCTGGGCTGCGCCGCCCATGGGGTCAACAACCACGCGCAGGTGCGCGGCGCGGATGGCTTCGGCATCGACAAACGATGCCACCGCTTGCATATAGTCAGGAATGATATCCGCGGTGCGATATTGCCCCTCGATCCCCATTGGCTCGGGAGCCATGGTCTCTTCGAGCTCTTCGATGACATCCTGGTTGGCGGTCGAGCCGTCACCCATGCGAATCTTGAGACACAGATAACCCTGCGGATGATGGGACCCCGTCACCATGAGCGCGCCGCACGCCTCACCGTCATAAGCCGCCGCCCACGTAAGAGCAGGGGTCGGAACAGGTCGCGAAGCGAGCACGGCGTCTAGCCCGTGCGCTGCTAGCACACCCGCCGCAAGCTCAGCGAACTCGCGCGCCAGGGGCCGAGTGTCGAACCCTATATATACTGTTTTGCCCGGATTGGTCTTTTGCCACAACTCGCCGACGGCATCGGCGATACGGGCAACGTTATCGGCAGTGAAGTCCTCATCGACGCGAGCGCGCCAACCGTCAGTTCCAAAATGAATTATCGCGCACACGCGCAGACACCTCACAGTGTTTGGATCATGGTACGCATGAGGTATACCCGCGATACACACTCGGCAACCTGCCGGCACCAGCATTCACCATTTGGGCAAATGCTGCCGAGGACATGCAAGCAATAAAAAAAAACCGCCCCGTATGGAGCGGTTTTGCCCTTTATATATCGAGCGCCTCGGCCATCGCTGCCGTAGTGATTGCCGTGGTTCCACAGCAACTGCCCACCATTGCGGCACCGGCATGTCTCCATTCGATGCATGCGCGCGCGAAAGCTTCAGGGTTCTCGTGCCATACGGGGCCATCCTGAGTCTGGACCGGATCGCCCACGTTGGGACGCACCGTGACGGGAGTAGTCGCCGATGCAACCATCCTGGGCACCGCCGCGTTCGCGGCCGCAAGCGAACAGCAATTAACACCAACCGAGTTTGCGCCGTGTTTTTCGGCGTACAAAACGGCTGCCTCGATGTTGAGGCCATCGCCCAACAGGTCGCCTTTGTCATCAACGACAAAACTCACCAGGACAGGCATGCCGTCAGCGGCATCTCGAGCGCCGGCAAGCATGGGCTGCAAATTACGGATAGACGTCACCGTCTCGATCAGCAGACCATCAACACCAGCATTGAGTAAGGCGTGCGCCTGTTCGCGCGCAATGCCTCGGATCTCACGAAACTCGGCAGAGTCCTCGGCAAACCACTCAATACCGATCGGACCCATCGAGCCCAGCAGCAGCTGAGGGTGCGCCTGGCGGGCATCGTCGACGGCCCCGCGATTGACCTCCGCCACGGACGGCGCAATCTGGTCGTGCTTGAGGGCATAGCTTGATGCCTGAAAGGTATTGGTAATGAGTACCTGCGCGCCGGCGGCGACATACACGCGATGGATACGAGAAACGGTCTGCGGCTCTGCCAGATTCCAAAACGCCGGTGGAATATCGGCGGCATCGTACTCACTCAACAGAACACTGCCCATGGGGCCCTGCGCCAACAAGGTCTCGCTCGACAAGCGGCGCGTAAGTTCCTCGGCACCAAAGCGGTTGTAATAACTCGTATCCATACATATCCCGCTATTCCTCGACACTGATTCCCTGTTTTTCGAGATAGGCGAGCCAGCGGTTCATCGTGTCCTCGGATAGCGCATGCTCCATCATGCAGGCCTCGGAATCGGCTCGCTCAAATTCGACATCGAGCTCCTGAACCAAAAACGTGCGGACGAGGCGATGACGGTACCAGATAGCCGTGCCAACCTCGCGGCCGCGATCGGTCAGGACTACCTTGCCGTAGTGCGATTGCTCGACAAGCTCGGATGCCTTGAGCGCCGAAACCGCTTTATTGACCGATGCCTTGGAGACGCCAAGGCGCTGCGCGATGTCGACCGATCGCACGCCGTTGGTTTCTCCCTCTTCGCTTTCAATGCGAACCATGCACTCCAAGTAGTCTTCGTTCGCCACCGTCAGATGTAGTTCGCGCGAGCTATTTGTCGTATCCATGATCTTCCGTCCCTTCTGCATTCAATGGCTGATTCTACCCCATCCAAGCGTCGCGGTATGCCGTGGCATACCGTGCTAGAGTTCTTGTTGCACACGACGACCAAGATTGGAGCGGTCTTTATGGAAAACACCACCACGAACCCCGATGTCCTCGAACGCTTTTTGCGCTACGTCCAGATCAACACGCAGTCCGAGGATGCAAACTGCGACCAGGTACCTTCGAGCACCGTTCAGTTTGACCTTGCCAACGTGCTGGCTGAAGAGCTGCGCGAGCTTGGTGCGGAAGATGCCCACGTGACCGAGCACGCCTATGTCTGCGCGCATATCCCCGCAAGTGCGGGCGCTGAGGACAAGCCCGCCCTGGGCCTGATCGCCCATCTCGACACCACCGAAGTTGCACCGGGCGCCGGCGTGAAGCCGCACATCGTACACTACGAAGGCGGCGACCTGGTCTGCGGCACGGTTGACGGTAAGCCCGTTGCCATGAGTACCGCCAAGCTTCCCGCCCTGAATGACCTCGCGGGTGAGGACCTGGTCTGCAGCGATGGCACCACGCTGCTGGGCGCGGACGACAAGGCAGGCGTCGCCGAGATCATGTCACTTGTCGCGCGTATCGCTCAGGACCCTTCTCTGCCCCATCCCGCACTCGGCATTTGCTTCTGCCCTGACGAGGAGATCGGCCACGGAGCCGAGCTGCTGGATATCGATACCTTTGGCTGCAAGTACGCCTACACGGTCGACGGCGGCCCCATCGGCGAGCTGGAGTGGGAGTGCTTTAACGCCGCCGAGGCGACTGTCTGCTTTGAGGGCCAGTCCATCCACCCGGGCGACGCTAAGGGCCGTATGGTCAACGCAGGCAATCTGTTCTGCGACTTCAACGCGTTGCTCCCCTACGTGCAGCGTCCGGAGTATACGGAAGGCTACGAGGGCTTTTATCACCTTGAGGGTGTATCTGCGACCGTCGATCACGCCACAGCGCGCTATATCGTCCGCGACCATGACGCCGCCAAGTTCCAGCAGAAACTCGACCTTATTGATGCCGCCGCCTCGATGCTCAACCAGCGTCTGGGTGAGGAGCGCGTGACAGTCGAGATTAAGCAGCAGTATCGAAATATGGCCGAGATCGTTTGTGACTTTCCCGAGCTTATTGATGTTGCCAAGGAAGCCTACCTTGCCTGCGGCGTTGAGCCCCAAGTGCTGCCGATTCGCGGCGGCACCGACGGCGCGCAGCTGTCGTTCCGCGGTCTGCCCTGCCCCAACCTTTCCACCGGCGGCTATTGCTACCACGGCGTCAACGAATTCGTCCCGGTCAGTTCGCTCGTCAAGATGACCGACGTGCTCCAGGAGCTCGTCGCCCGCTTTGCATAAGCCTGGCTGCACAAGTCAAAAAGACGAATCGCCCCGTCCTCAACCAAGAACGGGGCGATTTTTTGCTGCAATGAGAACAGGTTGACGCACGCCAGCCTCTTAACGCAAGGAGTGTCCCAAACTGCCGGCACAAAAGGAACGTCCCCAAGTGCCGCAAAATGACGACATCCACTCTCGCTTTGTGGGTAGTCATTGGGGAGGTTCTTGTTTGACTAGTCGTTTAAAAACGTCCCCAATGACTACCCAACGACTAGTCCGGACCAAGGCAACGCCGATGTTTTGGCAACGACAGCGAAAACCCGCCAGAGCGAGCAAGGTGCCTTGAAACGAGGCGGCATTGATCTTTTGATCATGCCGCCGAAGTTGAAAGGCAGATTGCCGCTCTGGCGGGTTTGCAGCGTCAACTGGTTACGCGGGCTGGTAAGCCTGCGTAACCCTAATAATTGGCCTCGTAGCCGTTGCCGTCGCCGGTGGGCTCTTCGTAGTAATCGGAACTGTCGCTCGAATCGTCGGAATCGTCAGAGCTGACCGATGAGGTTGCGGTACCGTTTGCGTAGTCGTCAGACGTGTTGTTGCTGAGGTCACCGATCGTAGAGCTGGAACCGTCGGAAAGACCCATGGTGTTGGGACCCTTGGGATCCTTGCCGGCATCGACGCGCTCCATCATTTCCTTGAGCTCGTCCTCGTAGACAAAGACGTAGCTCACACCGTCGATCATGGTGCTGTCGTCGGCGTACGAGGGCAGGTTGGCCGAGTAGATACCGTCGACATCCATACCGCGCATGGCGTTGACCGTAGCCACGATATCCTGAACGCTCATATCGGTTACAAGCATATCGGACAGCGAATTAACCAGGCCAAAGATCTTCGTGGCATCGAAGTTATTGAGAATCTGGTTGGCAAGGGCGCCAAGCACCTGACGCTGGTGGCGCATGCGCGTGTAATCGCCGTCGGCATAGGTGTAGCGGCAGCGGGCATAGGTAAGGGCGGTGGCACCGTCCATATGCTGCTGGCCAGCGGTAATCTTAATATCCAGGTGCTCGGGGTCGTCAACATCATCGGTTGCGTTAATGTCGATACCGCCAACCGAATCAATCAGCGCCTGCATACCGTCGAAGCTGACCTCGGCATAGTGGGAAATCTGAACACCGCACAGCTCGTTGACCGCCTCGACCATGGCCTCGGCGCCGCCAACGGTATGGCAGGCGTTGATCTTCATGGTCTCGCCCTTGTACTCGACCTTGGTGTCGCGCGGAACGGAAATGAGCGTCGCCTGCTTTTGCGTGGGGTCGATGCGTGCCAGGATAATCGAGTCGGCACGATACGTATCCTCGCCCGGACGGCCGTCGGTGCCAAGAAGCAGCACGTAGAACGGATCCTTTGCCTCATCGGTGTCAACCAGAACCCGACGCAGATTGTCAGTAATGACATTAGAATCGCCGAGCTTGCCCATAATGGTGGCAAACCACAGGCCGGCAGCGGTAGTGGCACTCAGCAGCACGCCAAGCACGACAATGAGCGCGACGTGACGAATCGTGTGGCTACGGCGGCGTTGACGAGCGCGCTCGGAATAGCGAGCCACGTTATCGCGACTGTAGATCTTGGCCTGCGCACCAGTTGAGGGTCTTCGGGTGGTGGTATCCGCGAGGGGCTTTTTATTAAACATAGGCAACCTGTATTAGTAGATGACGGGATCGGGGACGGTAGCATGCTCGACATGCGCGCCGAGCGCCTGCAGCTTTTCGACAAACTGCTCGTAGCCGCGCTTGATGTGATGGATAGCCGAAACCTCGGTCGTCCCGTCGGCGATCAAGCCCGCTACGACGAGGGCCGCTCCGCCGCGCAAATCGGGCGAGGTAACCTGTGCACCCGAGAAGCCCTTGACGCCATGAATCATGGCATGATGGCTCTCGATACGAATGTCGGCACCCATGCGCACCAGCTCAGAGGCAAACATAAAGCGATTCTCGAAGATGTTCTCGGTAATAACGGAACTGCCGTCGGCAAGGGCGGAGAGCACCATAATCTGCGCCTGCATGTCGGTCGGGAAACCGGGGAACGGAAGCGTCTGGATGTCGACCGGCTTAATACGCTCGGCACGGTTCACATGGACGCCATCCTCGACGCGCTCGCAGTCGATACCCATGAGCTCCATCTTCTTGAGCACCATGCCCAAATGAATGGGGCAAAAGCCCGTGACATCGACACCGCGATTGTCCGCCATCAACGCACCGGCGACGATAAAGGTACCGGCCTCGATGCGGTCGCCCACCACGCGATGGATAACGGGATGGAGCTCTTCCACGCCTTCGATAGTCACGACGGGCGTACCGGCGCCAACAATCTTGGCGCCCATCTCGTTGAGCATGTTGGCGAGATCGACGATCTCGGGCTCGCGGGCGGCATTGTCGATAACCGTGGTGCCCTGTGCGCGCACAGAGGCCATGATGAGATTCTCGGTCGCACCGACGCTGGCGAACTCGAGCGTGACGGTGGTACCGCGCAGACCTTGGGGCGCATTAGCGTTGATGTAACCGTGGGCGGTATCGAACTCAACGCCCAGGGCCTCAAGACCAAGAATGTGCATATCGATCTTACGAGCACCCAGGTTGCAGCCGCCCGGCATGGCAATTTTGGCGCGATGGAAGCGGCCCAGCAGGGGCCCCATGACGGCGGTGGAAGCGCGCATCTTGGCAACGAGCTCGTAGGGGGCCTCCCATGAATCGACCTGAGAGGTATCAATCTCGAGCGTGTGCTCGTCGAGAACATCGATCGTAGCGCCCATGCCCTTGAGCACCTTGCCCATCACGTGGACATCGGAAATATCGGGCACGTTCTGCAGCGTCGTCTTGCCCGGCGCCAGAAGCGTTGCCGCCATGAGTTTGAGCGCGGAGTTCTTGGCGCCCGAGACGGGCACGGAGCCTCCGATGGCGTGGCCACCCTCAACGCGGATAATATCCAAGGTCTACCCTTTCAAAAAGCATGCCCGGGGTGGCTGGGCCATCCCGGGCATGATGTGTTCGCAAATGGTCGAACGCTAAATCGTTTGACTATTGGGCAAGCTTGAGCTTACACCATGCGATTTCATTATAGAGGTAGGCGCGGCGTGCATCATCCTCCGACAAATTACCCAGCTTCTCTTCAAAACCTTGAATATCAGCTTTAAGCTTGTCGGCATCGACGGTCGCCAAATCGCAAGCGCGCTCGGCGAGAACGGTCACGACATCGTCCGCAACCTGGGCATAGCCGCCGGCCACGGCAAACGTGTGGTCGACAGTGCCCATGGCCTTATCGGAAACGCGAACGTAACCGCGGTCGATCGTGCAGATCTCGCTGGAGTGAGCAGGCAGGACGCCAAACTCGCCATCCGTGGACGGAATCGACACAAACGCAGCGTCGCCCTCATAGGCGCAGCTCACGGGGCACACGATGCGGATACGCATAACCTACTTCTCCCCCATCTTGCGGGCGCGCTCGCGCACGTCTTCAATCGTGGAAGCATAGCGGAAAGCCTGCTCGGGCAGGTCATCGGCCTTGCCGTCGACAATCTCGGCGAAAGAGCGGACGGTATCCTCGACGCGGACGTAGACACCGGGGTTGCCGGTGAACTTCTCGGCGACGTGGAAGGACTGCGAGAGGAACTGCTGAATCTTACGGGCACGGTTGACCGTAAGGCGCTGCTCCTCGGACAGCTCGTCCATACCCAGAATGGCGATGATGTCCTGAAGGTCGGAGTACTCCTGCAGGAGCTCCTGGACCTTGACGGCGACACGGTAGTGCTCCTCGCCGACGATCGAGGGATCGAGAGCGTCGGAGGAAGATGCGAGCGGGTCGATAGCCGGGAACAGGCCAAGCGACGAAATGCTACGCGAAAGAACCGTGGTGGCGTCGAGGTGCGTAAACGTCGTGGCAGGCGCCGGGTCGGTCAGGTCGTCGGCGGGGACGTAGACAGCCTGGACGGAGGTAATGGAGCCCGTCTTGGTCGAGGTAATGCGCTCCTGGAGGTCGCCCATCTCGGTTGCCAGCGTGGGCTGGTAACCAACGGCGGACGGCATACGGCCCAGCAGTGCGGAAACCTCGGAACCTGCCTGGGAGAAGCGGAAGATGTTGTCGATGAACAGCAGAACGTCCTGGCCGCGATCGCGGAAGTACTCAGCGGTGGTAAGGCCGGCCAGACCGATGCGCAGACGCGCTCCGGGCGGCTCGTTCATCTGACCATAGACCAAGCAGGTCTTGTCGATAACGCCAGACTCGCTCATCTCGAGGAACAGGTCGGTGCCCTCGCGGGTACGCTCGCCGACGCCGGTGAACACCGAGGTGCCGCCGTGCTCCTGGGCGAGGTTGTTGATGAGCTCCTGAATCAGAACGGTCTTGCCGACGCCGGCGCCGCCGAACAGGCCGGTCTTGCCGCCACGGATGTAGGGCTCGAGCAGGTCGACGGCCTTGATGCCGGTCTCGAAGATCTCGGTCTTGGTGGTGAGCTCGTCAAAGCGGGGCGCTGCATGGTGGATGGGGTAGAACTCCTCCACCTCGGGCATGGGCTTGCCGTCGACGGGCTTGCCCATGACGTTCCAAATGCGACCGAGCGTCTTGGGACCAACGGGCATCTTCATGGGCTCACCGGTATCGGTGGCGATGAGGCCGCGCTGCAGGCCGTCGGTCGAGGACATGGCGACCGTGCGGACGACGCCGCCCGGAAGCTGGCTCTCGACCTCGAGGATCGTGCTCAGATGACCGATCGGGGTCTCGGCCTCGACCGTGAGCGCGTTGTAGATCGGGGGCACCGCGCCGTCAAACTTGACGTCGACGACAGGGCCGATGATTCGCACGATGCGACCATCACCGGCAGTCGTCTTCTTGGTGGCTTCCTCGACCGCAAGCTTTACGGTGTTATTAGCCATTACTGTTCCTCCAATGCTGAGGCTCCGCCGACGATCTCGTTAATCTCGGTCGTGATCGAAGCCTGGCGCACGCGACTATACGTGCGGGTAAGGGTCGAGATGATCGCGGTGGCGTTTTCCGTCGCGGAGTGCATGGCCTTGCGGCGTGCACCCTGCTCGGCAGCCGCCGAATCGATCAGGGCCTGGTAGATGACCGTCAGGATATAAGACGGCACAAGCTTGCCGAGAACATGCTCGGGAGAGGGCACGAACTCGAACGTGGACGAGATGCGCTTAGGGGCGTCGGTCTCGTTCTTACGCGGACCGTGGGCCATAGCGATCATCTCGGGGTCGAGCGGCAACAGATGCTCGACGCGAAGCTCCTGATCCACGCGGTTCTTGGCGTGGTGGTAGACAAGCTCGACACGGTCAAGCTCACCGGCACGATACGCATCGCAGATATGAGAGGAGATCATGCGGGCCTGATTGAAATCGGGCTCAGAGGAGTTGCCCTCAAAGTGCATGACGACGTTTGCGCGGTCACGGAAATACGTGGCCGGCTTACGCCCGCACGCGATGATCTCGCACTCGATGCCGTCGTTCGCCCAAGAAGCGGCGAGCTTTTCGGCCGTGCGCTCCACCGTCGTATTGAAACCGCCGGCAAGGCCGCGGTCCGAGGCAATAACGACAATCAGGCCATGCTTGACGCTCTCATGCTTCTGCAGCATGGGATCGGTGCCCGAACAGGAGGCGTCGCCGGCGACCGTCAACATGACGTCGGTCAGCGCCTCCTTATAGGGCTCGGCCTGCTTGGAGCGATCGAGGGCACGACGGATCTTGGCCGTAGAGACCATCTCCATCGTGCGCGTGATCTGCTTGGTCGTGGTAACCGAGGAGATTCGCTTCTTAATGTCGCGAAGGTTGGCCATGGGGCTTAGTTCTCCTCTGATCCAGAAACATCCGAATGGTGCTTGGCCATGAACTGCTGCTTGAAGTCGCCGATGACGCGCAAGAGCTCAGCCTTGGTGTCATCATCGATCTTCTTGGCGCGAACCTTGTCGAGCAGCGAACCAAAGCCATTGTCCATGTACTCGATGAGCTCGGCACGGAAGGGCAGCACGTCGGCGATCTCCAGGTCATCCAGGAAGCCCTCGTTGCCAGCGAACAGCGTAACGATCTGCTCGCCAACCTCAAACGGCTTGTAACGCGGCTGCTTCAGGAGCTCGGTCATGCGAGCACCATGGGTCAGCTGCTTCTGAGTAGCCTCGTCGAGGTCGGAGCCGAACTGCGTAAAGCCAGCGAGCTCCTGGTACGAAGCGAGGTCCAGGCGAAGGTTGCCGGCAACCTGCTTCATAGCCTTGGTCTGCGCATCGCCACCGACGCGGGACACGGAGATGCCCACGTCGACTGCCGGGCGCTGACCCTGGAAGAAGAGCTCGGACTGCAGGTAGATCTGACCATCGGTAATGGAAATGACGTTGGTCGGAATGTAGGCCGAGACGTCGCCGTCCTGGGTCTCGATGATCGGCAGTGCCGTCATGGAGCCGTAACCGTTCTTCTTGGACATCTTGACGGCACGCTCGAGCAGACGAGAGTGCAGGTAGAAGATGTCGCCAGGATAGGCCTCGCGTCCGGGCGGACGATGCAGCGTCAGCGACATCTGACGGTAGGCCACAGCCTGCTTGGACAGGTCGTCGTAGATGACGAGCACGTGGCCGCCGGGGTTGGTCTCGCTGGCGGGCTTGCCGTCCTCGCCGTTGTACATGAAGAACTCGCCGATAGCGGCACCGGCCATAGGCGCGATGTACTGCATAGGGGCGGAATCGGCAGCGGTGGCCGAAACGATGATGGTGTAGTCGAGCGCACCGTGCTGAGCGAGGGTCTCGCGGATGTTGGCAACCGTGGAGGCCTTCTGGCCGATGGCGACATAGATGCAGACCATGCCCTTGCCGCGCTGGTTGAGGATAGCGTCGATGGCGATGGCGGTCTTACCGGTCTTACGGTCGCCGATGATGAGCTCACGCTGACCGCGGCCAATAGGCACCATGGAGTCGATAGCGAGCAGACCGGTCTGAACCGGCTCGCACACCGGGGTACGATCGATGACGCCGGGAGCCTTGAACTCGATGGGGCGACGGTGCGTGGCGACGATGTCGCCCAGGCCGTCGATGGGCTGGCCGAGCGGATTGACGACGCGGCCGAGCATGGCACGGCTCACGGGGATATCCATAATGCGGCCAGTGGTGCGGCACTCGTCGCCTTCCTTGATGGAGTCGACGGCACCGAACAGAACGGCGCCGACCTCGTCACGGTCAAGGTTCTGGGCAAGGCCGAAGACGGTCTCACCGGTATCGGAGCTCTTGAACTCCAGAAGCTCGCCTGCCATGGCGCTCTTGAGGCCGGAGACGCGCGCGATGCCGTCGCCTACCTCGTCGACCGTTGAAACCTCATGCGTATCGACCGTCGCGGAGAGGCTCGTGAGCTGCTCCTGCAGTTTCTTGGCGATATCCTGGGCATTGAGGGTTTCGGACATTAGGCTTCACCTCCGTACGAATTAGCAGAGTTTGCGAGGGTCTCCTGCGCGATGCGCAGCTGCGTCTTGACGGAAATGTCACGACGCTCGCCGCGGGCCTCGAGCACCAGGCCGCCCACGATAGACGGGTCAACCTGCTCGATAAGGAATACCTTGCGGCCGAAGTCCTGCTCGCATTTCTTAGTGATGGTTTGACGCAGCTCGTCGTCGAGCGGGATCGCCGTGGTGACGGTCACGCCCACTACATCCTCGTCTTCCTCGGCAACATACTTAAAGGCAGCTGCCACCTTGGGAAGAAGGTCGAGCTGGTCGCGCTTGGACATGGTGTCGAGCACGGCGATGATCTCGGGGCTGGCAGAAGCCAAGCGCTCGATCATCTCGAGGTCCTCGAACACATGGTTCTCGGCCTTAGCGGCTTCCAGAAGGGAGCGCGCGTAGGTCTCGAGCACCTTGTCCTGATAGCGGCTAGTCGGCATTCAGGCTACCTGCTTCCTGGATGTAGCGCTCGATGAGCTTCTTCTGCTCGGCATCGTCCTCGAGTGCCTCGCCCACGATCTTGGTGGCGACGGCAACGGACAGGTCGGCGATGGAGCTCGCGGCACCGGCGTAAATGGACTTGCGCTCGTCCTCGACGGTCGTATGGGCCTTGGCGATGATCTCCTCGGCCTCCTTGTGAGCAGCCTCGATGATACGGGCGCGCTCGGACTCGGCGTCCTTACGGGCCTCGAGAACGATGTCGGCAGCCTGACGACGGGCGTCGGTGACGATCGAGTCGGACTCAGCGCGCTTGGCGATAGCCTCCTGCTTGGTCTTCTCGGCCTCGTCGAGGCTCTCCTCGATCTTCTTGCCGCGCTCCTCCATGGTTTTCATGATGCCCGGCAGGGCGACCTTGGCCAGCACGATCCAGATAATCAGGAAGGCGATAAGCGCCGGGATGAACTCCGCCATCTTAGGGATGAGGATGTCCGCACCGGCAGCGCCGTCCTCGGCGAACGCGGAAACCGGCATGAGCAGCGCGGCCGCGGACGCGGAGAGTGCGATCGCGCTCTTCTGGGATGAAAGATTCATACTTGACGCTCCGTGCTATTTAACGATCAGCGCGACAACGAAGCCGATCAGAGCCAGAGCCTCGCCGAAGGCGGAGCCCATAATGAAGACGGTGAACACGCGGCCCTGGACCTCAGGCTGACGGGCCATAGCACCCGTAGCACCCAGAGCAGACAGGCCGATAGCAAGACCAGCGCCGATAACACCGAGACCGTAACCGATAACTCCCACGATTCCTCCTTTGTCGTGCGTGTCTTATTTCACGCAGGATAACCTTTTTATAACTGCCGGGCTCCATGGGTACGGGCACCGGCGGTTTAACGAATTACCTTACCTTTAAGGCGCGAACGGAAGACTACTCCTCCTCCGCGACCTCCTCTGCCTCGGAGACATACACGGCGGTAAGGACCGTGAAGACGTAAGCCTGGATGGCGCCGACCACAAGCTCGATCGCATAGATCAGGATGAGGATGGCAAGCCAGGCCAGCGAAGGCAGGGCGCCAACGGCGTGGGCCGCGGAAACCTGCTGAAGCAGCGGCTGCATGAACATGCTCGCCATGATGGCGAACGAGCCCATGACCACGTGTCCTGCGAACATGTTGCAGAACAGACGGACGGCGAGCGTGATGAGGCGCAGGAAGGTCGAGAAAAGCTCGACGACCCACACGAGCACGTTCATCGGGAAGCTCACGCCCTGCGGGGCGAGGCTCTTGATGTAGCCGATCACGCCGTGAGCCTTGCATCCGTAGTAGATGAAGTACACGAAGGCGAAAATGGCGAGTGCGGCGGTGGAGCCGATTGCGCCGGTGCCGGGCTTCATTCCCGGAATCAGGCCGATCATGTTATTGATCAGGATGAACAGGAAAAGCGAGCACAGGAACGGGAAGTGCTTCTTCCAGTTCTCACCCACGACACCCTTGCCGATATCGTTCTCGACGTACTCGATGATGTACTCGAAACCGTTGACGAAGAAGCCCTTGGGAACCAGGGTCTGCTTCTTCTTGAACACGGCCAGGACGATCAGGAGCACGATCGTGGAGACGATCAGCCAAAACGAGTACTGCGTGATGCCGCAGCTCAGATCGCCCACGACAGGGGTGGAGCTGAACTCGCTGACCAGATGATTAATCTCATCAGGCAGCTTTTCAAAAATTTCCACGACTTACCTTTCGACCTCATGAGGATCTCGCAGCGCCTTGGCGACACGAACCGCGCAGGCGGCCATAAAGGCCACGAAGCCGATCGCCTCGCCCAGGAGGAACATGCGAAATGCCTCTCCGAACAACACAAACACAACCAAGGTAAAGACGAGCAGGGCGATTGCCGAGACCGCCAGACTCACCATACCCTTGAGCATGTCCGCATTCTGTTTATCGTCAAGAACCGGCTTGAGCGTAAAGACAAAGGGAAGGAAGGCAATTGCGCCCGCGATGGCGCCTGCAACGATAGCGAGCAGATCGGCTATCTGAAACACTGGCGTCCTCACTTTCCTTTTTAACGCTTCACAGAACAGTTCCCGCCAAACATTGGTGACTATTGTACGAGCCAATCGCTAAAGTACAACCGAAAAAGCATCGGTTAATACGCACCTGTTCGTTTTCTTAAGACCTTCTTTATGCCGCAGGTACGGTAATACGTTTTTCTCGAACCCTGCAGGGCAAAACGTCCGTTAACAGGAGTGCGCGCGGTCGCCTTTTGTTCGTCCGCGCGCACCGTTTCTTCGTATTTGCAGCCGCGGCCGTTTAGCCCAGCGACTAGAGCGTGCCGTAGATGCGGTCGCCGGCGTCGCCGAGGCCGGGAACGATGTAGGCAGCCTCGTTGAGATGGTCGTCGATGGCGCAGGTATAGATATGCACATCTGGGTCCTTCTCGGTCAGCGACTTGAGGCCCTCGGGGGCCGCGACGATGCACAGCATGCGGATGTCCTTGACACCGCGCTCGCGCAGGTAGCTGATGGCCATCTCGGCCGAACCGCCCGTGGCAAGCATGGGGTCGACGACCAGGCAGATGCGCTGGTCGATATCCTTGGGCATCTTGCAGTAATACTCGTGCGGCTCGTGGGTGACCTCGTCGCGCTCCATGCCGATGTGACCCACGCGAGCGGAGGGCACCAGGTCGAGGATGCCGTCGACCATGCCAAGGCCCGCACGCAGGATGGGCACGATGGCGAGTTTCTTGCCGGCAAGCTGTTTGAACGTGGCGGTAGTGATGGGGGTCTCGACCTCGACGTCTTCCATAGGCAGGTCGCGCATGGCCTCGTAGCCGTCAAAAAGCGCGAGTTCGCGCACGAGCTGGCGGAACTGGTTGGTGCCGGTGTTTTTGTCGCGCAGGATCGACAGCTTGTGCTGGACGAGCGGGTGATCGACAAGCGTCACACGGGACGCATCGTAGGTGACGGTCATGGATTGATTGCCCCTTTCGTTGCGGCCGCAAAACGGCCTTGCTGACAAGGCGCGCAGCAATGTTGCCGCCGCACGCCATGCATTAGTTTAGCGGTTTGTTGTATCGAGCAGCCCATCGCAGCCCTACTGTGAGGTGCTGAGCGAGCGCCTGACTGCATCACGCCAGCCCGCAAGGTTTTGCTCGCGGCGCTCGGCGGACATGTGGGGAAGGAAGGTCCTAACGATCTGGGCATTTTGCTCCAGCTCTTCCAGGTCTTCCCAATAGCCGACGGCAAGACCCGCCAAGTACGCGGCACCGATTGCCGTGGTCTCCACCGTCTCGCATTGCAGCACGGGGATATCCAGCAGGTCGGCCTGGAATTGCATGATGAACTCGTTGCGCGAGGCACCGCCATCGACAGACAGGCGCTCAATCGAAAGCCCCACGTCCTGCTCCATGGCGCGCAGCACGTCGTAGCTCTGATATGCCATGGATTCGCAGGCGGCACGTACGATGGTCGCACGGCTCGAGGCGCCGGTCAGACCGCACACGATACCGCGAGCATGCGGGTCCCACCAGGGAGCACCCAAACCCGCAAAGGCGGGAACGAAGTAGCAGCCCTCGTTGTCGCTAATCGAAGCAGCGAGTTGTGCCGACTCGCTCACGCTCGAGATGATGCCCATGTTGTTGCGAAGCCAGTTCATCGTTGAGCCGGCGGCAAAAATAGAGCCCTCGAGCGCATAGCTGACTTTGCCGTCCGCAGCGATACCGATGGTGGAGACCAGGCCATTCTTGGATTCGACGATCTCGTCGCCGGTGTTCATGAGCATAAAGCAACCCGTGCCATAGGTGTTTTTGGTCTGGCCGGGACGGAAACAGCAGTGGCCGAACAGCGACGCCTGTTGGTCACCCGCCACGCCCATGATGGGCGGCATGTTGGTCATGATGTCGCTCGCGACGCGGCCGTAGTCGCCCGAGCTCCAGCGAACCTCGGGCATCATGGAACGTGGAACGTCAAAGAGTGCCAGCAGGTCGTCGTCCCAATCGAGCGTATGGATATTAAAGAGTGCCGTGCGGCTGGCATTGGTGTAGTCGGTGGCAAAGACCTGGCCGCCGGTGAGGTTGTAGATGAGCCAGGTGTCGATGGTGCCAAACATGAGGTCGCCCGCCGCCGCGCTTTCGCGTGCGCCGTCGACGTTGTCGAGAATCCACTGCACCTTGGAGGCCGAGAAATACGGGTCGAGCGTGAGTCCCGTGCGGGAGCGCACCAGCCCTTCTGCGCCCTGCTCGACAAGCTCGTCGATCAGAGGTGCGGTACGGCGGCACTGCCATACGATAGCGTTATAGATCGGCTGACCGCTCACGCGATCCCAGACCACCGTGGTCTCGCGCTGGTTGGAGATGCCGATGGCGGCAATGCGGTCGGAGTGGATACCGCTCTTAAACTGGACTTCCATCATGACGGCGATCTGGCTAGCAAGGACCGCCATGGGGTCTTGCTCCACCCAGCCGGGACGCGGAAAGCTGGTTTTGACGCTGCGACGTGCCTGCGCGACGATGCAGCCGTACTCGTCGACGATGGTCGCAAGTACCGAGGTGGTGCCGCAGTCGAGCGCCATGATGTAGGAACCGCCAAAGTCAAACGAGGCATCTTCCATGCCCAGGCTGCCCAGATTCAACGACATCGCTTAAACCTTTCTATTGCATCGGGTCGGACAGGACCCGTTCGATCTCTGATGCGGGAAGTGCGCCTTGGCGCAGGATCTGGAGCTCGCCGTGCTGAAACGACACGATGGTCGAGGCGTCGCGACACGGGGTCTCACCGGCGTCGACGGCAACATCGACCCCCTCCAGGATGCGACCCTCCACCGTGATAAAACTTGCCGGCGCGGGCGCGCCATGCGTGTTGGCGCTGGTGCAGGCAAGGGGGCTGCCACAGGCGCGAATGAGCGCCTGCACCACGGGCGAGGCCGAAGCGCGAAGTGCCACCGTGTCGTCGGCAGCGCGCATAAAGGTCGGCACGCAGGGAGCTGCCTTGACCACGATAGTCAGGGCTCCCGGCCAGCATCGTCGCGCGAGTATGCGGGCATCTTCCGGGATATCCACGCCATAGCGGTCGAGTGCTTCGACGCCATCGACCAGCCAAGCGACGGTTTGCGTGAGTTCACGTTGCTTGAGAGTGAAGATACGGCGATAGCCGGTGCCGAGCGCAGGAACTGCGGCGCCATTGACGGCAGCCTGCGGATCGCGCGGCCACGATGGGAATTCGCTTGTATCTTGGGGCACGGCGTCCGAGAAGGCGTTGACTGCCACGGCGACACCGTAGACGGTCTCGGTCGGGATCAAAGCCAGGCCGCCGCGGCCGAGCACCTCGGCCGTGCGCTCGACGGCAAGCCGATGCGGCTCGCGCGTTCCCTCGTATACCCGATAGACCGTCTGCATGTGTATGCCAGCCCCTTACGCTCTGGTGCAAGTTTGTTTACTGTGGGGCATTCTCGCACGAAACGTTCAACCTATTTGCCCAGAGCGCATGTTGGTTTGGTGAGCGGCTCTAGTAGTCGGTGAAAGTGAGGGGGTTATTGGACTGCGACGAACTTCTTTGGCCTGCCGGCGTGACGTTCTTGGGCGGCGTAACGCTCGATGCTGTCTATCGTTATCATCCGACGGCCGTCGACGAGTTCAACATCGAGCTTTCCGGCTTTGACCAGCGCGGTAATCCGCGGAGCGGAGACTTTGAGGTCCAGCGCTGCGTCTTTAAATGTTCGGCACGCCGCTTCCCGAGCGTCCTCGTGGTCGATTTCGACTGAAAGGGCCACGACCTCGGCCGAGCGTTCGTACCCTGCCGGAGTCAAACCGTTGTTGAGGTCGTCGGCCAAAAACGCCATCAGTGCCTCGGTGGCATGGGCAATCGCTTCTTCGCGCGTATCGCCATCGGCAAAGGCGCCGGGAATCTGCGGGAAGCTAGCGCAGTAACCATCGTCTTCTTTTATGAGAACGCAGTCATAGGTAAATCGCTGCCTCATTTTGCCTCCAACTACCATCCAGCTTGGCGACGAATACTTGCCCACGTGCCCTTCTTTGGTCGATCACCACCAGAGCCGTTCACGGTGACAACGCGGTCACCAGAAACATACTTAGCATGACTACCGACTTGCGCGACCTTCACGAATCCATCGTGCTTGAGTAGGGCAATGATTTCCCGAAAGGTAGGAGGTTGCATGGGCCGACCTCTTTCAGCCGTCCTAATTATAAACTACTTTATAATTTTTGCTAACCAGTTAATAAATATTACTGGCGTTGCTTGGGCTCGGTGACGATGGCTCGGACAATGCGGGGGCGATCGGTGAGGTCGTGGACGATACGCACGTCCGAAAGGCCTGCTTGACGACAGAGCTCGGCCGCGGCGTCGAGCGCGCCCTCGTAGAGCTCGCAGGCAAACAGGCCGCCGGCACGCAGCATGTAGGGCGCCGCGTTGAGCAGGCGGCGGAAGATATCGAGACCGTCGGCACCGCCCTCGAGCGCCAGATCGGGCTCAAAGTCCTTGACCTCATGCGGCAGCGAGCGCATGACGTCGGTCGGGATGTAAGGTGGGTTGGAGACGAGCACATCAAAGGTGCCCCACTCTTCGCGGGGAATGGAACTCACCAGGTTTGTGAGGCTGAAGGCGACCTCGTCGGACGTGAGGCCAAGCGCATCACGGTTTTTGGTGGCCAGATCGATGGCGCGCGGCTCGATATCGGTAGCAGTGCAGGTAACGTGGCCGCGGCGCTCCCAGGCAAGGGAGAGCGAAATGCAGCCCGTGCCGCAGCCGACCTCGAGAACGCGGGCAGTGCGGGGCTCGGCTGGGGCAGATACGTTGGCCTCGGCGGCATCTTGCGCGGGAGTCGCCTGTTGGTCGTTGTCCTCAATGGCGATGCCGTATTCGTCGAGCTCGGGCTCGGGGGTTTCCATGGCCTCTGCTTCTGCCGCTTCGGCTTCTGCCGCCTGCGCGGCGGCTTCCTCGGCCTCGCGATCGGCCAGTTCCTCGGCATAAGCGCGACTGCCCAGCACATCGCCGCCTAGCGCCGCCTCGTCGGCAGCTGTGAGGTTGGCGGCACGGCGCTCGGCCGTCGCTCGCTCGTCGGCCAATGCGGCCTCGGCCTTGCGTGCCTCCTCGACCTCATCGTTCCAAGGCAGCTCAACACGCTGACGGGCAGCGGCCTCGGGGCTCAGTACCTCGGCATCCAGATAATTGAGGACTTCCTCGACGAGCATCTCGGTCTCGGGGCGCGGAATGAGCACACCGGGGGCGCACGCGACGTCGATCATGCGAAACTGCGTGCTGCCCGTGATGTATTGCAGCGGCTCGCCCTTAGCGCGGCGGACAACGGCCGCATGCATGGTCTCGAGCTGGGCCGCGTTAAGCGTCTCGTCCATACGCATATATAGGTCAATGCGCGCCAGGCCCGTGGCGGCGCACAGCAGCCACTCGGCAGAAAGACGGGGGTGCTCCTCGCCGCGCTCGGCCAGGTACTCCTTGGTCCACTCGAGACAACGCTTGATGGTCCAAATCTCGTTTGCCATGGGGCCCTCCCCTCTTAAGCGCCGGACGGCGCGCGAATGTCGGAGCAGATTGTAAGCGAGGCCAGCGCTTGGCAAGGGGCGATTGAAGGCGATTATCGAGAATCAGCCCAGAATTTTGCACCGAGCTCGCTCAAAGTGTTCATTCGCTGACGTCTAAATTTGCATTCGTCAAGCTTTTGGCAAGGTTGCCCCAAAACTGACCAATATCTAACCAAGAACTTGCCACATCGCTTGACGCACGACCCATCAAAAATCGCTCCGCGACTTCTTGAACGATATTTTGAGCAATATTTTCGATAGCAGATATATGCCGTCAATTACCTTAAGCAGGTAAGCAGCTCAAATGACATCACAGCCGACTGAATAAAATATCAAGGCAATGTCACCAATGACTCCCTACGGATCATTTGACAACCAAGGAAACGCCGATGTTTTGGCAATGTCAGCGAGCGACGTCCAGAGCGAACAAGTTGGCATGAAAAAGGCAAGGCATAGACCTTCTGGTCATGCCTTGCCTTTTGAATGACAAATTGTCGCTCTGGGCGGCGCGCAGCGTCGAGCAGTTACGGCGTTTGGTAAAACGCCGTAACTTAAACAGCCTGTGCCAGCTTCTCGGCACGCTCGGCGGCGGCGAGCGCCTCGATGACGGTGCCGAGCTGGTCGCCCAGGAGGACGCCGTTGTAGGTGGAGTTGAAGCCGATGCGGTGATCGGTCACGCGGTCCTGGGGCTGGTTGTAGGTACGGATCTTCTCGGAACGGTTGCCGTGGCCGATCTGGCTCTGGCGCTCGGCACCGAGCTCCGCCTGCTGCTTCTCGAGCTCCATCTCGTACAGACGGGCGCGCAGCATCTGCATGCAGACTTCGCGGTTCTGGATCTGGGAGCGCTGTTCCTGCGACTGCACCACGGTGTTGGTGGGCAGGTGGGTGATGCGCACGGCAGAATAAGTGGTGTTAACGCACTGACCGCCAGGGCCGGAGGCGCAGTAGGTGTCGATGCGCAGGTCGGACTGGTTGATCTGGACGTCGATTTCCTCGGCCTCGGGAAGTACGGCGACGGTTGCCGTGGAGGTCTGGATGCGACCCTGGGACTCGGTCTTGGGGACACGCTGGACACGGTGCACGCCGGACTCGAACTTCATGACGGAGTAGACGCGGTCGCCCTCGACCTTGAACTCAATGGACTTAAAGCCGCCGGCCTCGCTGGGGCTGGAGTCGAGCACGGTGGTCTTCCAGCCGCGCGACTCACAGAAGCGCTGATACATCTTGTACAGATCGCCGGCAAAGATGGCCGCCTCGTCGCCACCGGCGGCGGAGCGAATCTCGACGATGGTGTTCTTGTCGTCGTTGGGGTCGCTCGGGATGAGCATGTACTTAATGTCTTCCTCGAGCTGGGGAAGCTTGGCCTCGTTTTCGGAGATGTCCATCTGGAGCATCTCCTTCTCATCGGCATCGGTAGTATCGTGGAGCATTTCCTTGGCAGCCTCGATGTCATCGAGCGCGCCGATGTACTCGCGCGAGGCGGCGATGAGGTCGGACTGGTGCGCGTACTCCTTGTTGAGACGCGTGAACTCCTTGATGTCGGAGGCAACGGCCGGGTCGGAAAGCTTCTTCTCGAGCTCCTCGTAGGCCTTGATAATCTTTTCGAGCTTGTCGCGCATGGCGGGACTCCTTTATATGCGTGAAGGTGAAAATCGGCAGAGTTGATGGGGCGCGCGGCGCCACTGTGGGGGTAAGCCCGGCTAGAACATGTCGATCTTCAGATACATGCGCATCCCTTCGCGTATGGGGTACATAGTTGCGGTCTAACCCATACATGATAGCGTGCGCAGGCAAACCTGCATATAACCCGCACGGAATGTGACAAAGGGACAGTCCCTTTGTCACATCCTAGAGCGTTTGAAGCAGAGCGATGAGGAAGCGAACGCCCTGGAGGTAGGCGCGGCGGGTAATGCGCTCGTTGGTGCCGTGGACGCCGCGATCGCACTCGTCATCGTCGACCACAAACGCCGAAAAACGAATGCATTCGGAGCAAATGTGCTGGTAGTTGGCAGCGTCGGTCGCGCCGATCACGGTCGAGGGGACAATCGCCAACGGCTCGGATGATCCGTTTTCCTCCGTCCCCTTTGGATCGCGGAAATAGCGGGCAGCGATGGAGCGAACCGCCTCGAGGCCGGGACCACCGATGCGCGGGGACGGCGAGGGCTCGGAGCTGCCGGGGCCCAGCTCCACTTCGACACGACCGGCAAGGTCCGCCCCGGCAACCGCCTCACGGCAGCGCGCCACAACGTCGGCCACGCTCGTGCCCTCGAGCATGCGGAAGTTAATGTTGGCCCACATATCCTGCGGCATTACGTTGGCGCCGGCGCTGCCTCCCTCGATCTGCGTGGGCGCGCAGGTGGTCGTCACCAGCGGATAGAGCTTTTTGCTGGCGAGGCACTCGCGCACGATGGCATCCCCGTTGGCGGCAATCTCATCCGCCGTGTAGAGCCCCAGCTCGACAAGCTGCGCGGCAAGCAGGTCCGTGACGCGCGTCGGCCACTCGATATCGCAGATTGCGGCGATGGCACGGCTGAGCACCTCGAGCGACGTGCCGCCGTAGGGGTTAGACGAATGCCCGCCCTCGCTACGCGTCCTCAACACGATATCGGCGTAGCCCTTTTCGGCCAGGTCGGCATGCATAAGCCAGCCCTCGCCCGCGCCGTACTCGGCAGCCGAAACGATACGGTAGTCACCCTCGTCGATCAGGAACTCGAGCTCAACACCGCGCTCCTCGAGCACGCGGCCGATAGCTCCAGCGCCGTACTGCGTGGTTTCCTCGTCCTGGCCAAAGGCGAGCAACAGCGAACGCTTGTGCTCCCAACCGTGCGCCAACGCATACTCAACCGCCTCGAGAATGCCTGCGACCTGATCCTTCATGTCGATAGCGCCGCGACCCCAAATGTAGGTGTCGTCCACCTGTCCGCTAAAGGGGGCGTGCGTCCAGTCGGCCTCGGTACCCGGCACCACGGGGACCACGTCCATGTGGCCCATGAGCATGACGGGTTTGAGGGCGGAGTCGGAGCCGGAAAGCGTCACCAGCAACGAACGATCGATGAGCTCAGCCTTACCCGCCGCAAATACGTGCGGCCAGGCCTGCTGCATATACGCGCGCAGGTCGTCGAAGGGCTGCCAATCCACCGCCTCGGCATCCATGCTCGAAATGGTCGGAAACGACAGCACGCGGCCCAAGCGCTCGCACGCGCCGGCCTCGTCTATATCGGCAAAATCGTCCTCATGCGCAAAGAAGCGCCAAACCTCGGCCATGACATCCTTTCGATTGTGACGACAAAGGCCGCCCCACGGGAGCGGCCCTGCAACGTAAGCGTTTGCGGTCGGTTATTTGTCCTCGAGATAACGCGAGAGGAACTCGCGGGTGCGCTGGTGCTTAGGATTGCCAAAGAGCTCAGCCGGCGCGGCGTCCTCGAGCACCACGCCCTGGTCCATAAAGACCACGCGGTCGGACACGGTACGCGCGAAGGCCATCTCGTGGGTAACGACGACCATGGTCATGCCGTCGGCGGCGAGCTTGCGCATGACCTCGAGCACCTCGCCCACGATCTCGGGGTCGAGTGCGGAGGTCGGCTCGTCGAACAGCATGATCTGCGGATTCATGCACAGGGCGCGGGCGATGGCCACGCGCTGTTTTTGACCACCGGACAGGCGACCAACGGCGGCGTGCGCGAACTTTTCGAGTCCCACGCTCGTCAGATGCTCCATCGCGACCTTCTCGGCCTCGGCCTTGCTCATCTTTTTGAGCGTGACGGGCGCGAGCGTGCAGTTGTCGAGCACATCCATGTTGTTGAACAGGTTAAAGCCCTGGAACACCATGCCGATGTCCTCGCGCAATTTGTTGATGTTGCAGCGCTCGGCCGTGAGGTCCTGGCCGTGGAACCAGATGTGGCCCGCGTCCGGGGTCTCGAGCAGGTTGAGGCAGCGCAGGAAGGTCGATTTGCCCGAGCCCGAGGCGCCGATGATGGTGACAACCTCACCGGGATTGACGGACAGGTCGATGCCCTTGAGCACCTCGAGCGAACCAAAGCTCTTGCGCAGGCCCTCGACGCGGATGAGCGGCTCATTGGTCTGTGCGGCGGCCGCAACGCCGGTAATGGCGGTATCTGCCATGATGATTCTCCTCGTCTTAAGCCTAGTTGGAGCTGGGCAACGTTGCCGGGGCCTCGGCGCCGAGCTTTTTGCCAAAGGCCTCGAGTAGGCGGCTCGCCACGAGCGTCAGGATCAGGTAGACCACGAGCGCCACGCAGTAGACCTCCATCTGGCGGTAGTACACGCCGGCGACCGTGGTAGTAGCGTACATGAGGTCGAACACGCCGATGACCGAGAGCACCGACGAATCCTTGATGTTGATGATGAGCTCGTTGGTGAGCGCAGGAATCGCGTTTTTAATGCCCTGGGGGAACACGACCTTGCGCATAGCCTGCCACTGCGACAGGCCCAGCGAGCGCGCTGCCTCGGCCTGGCCGGGATCGATGGACTCGATGCCGCCGCGCAGGACCTCCATCATGTAGGCGGTGGAGTTGAGCGAGATGGTGACGAGGCCAGCGGTAAAGGTACTCCAGATCTGGTTGGCCTGGGCGGTCTCGAAGCCCATGCCGCGCAGGACGGTAAAGCCCGCATAGTAGATGAGCAGGCCCTGGACCATCATGGGCGTGCCGCGCACGATGGTGGAGTAGACGGTCGCAAAGCCGCGGCCGATGCTCTTAAAGAAGCGCACCAGATCGTTGTCTACGCGGTCGAAGGTCTGAATACGCAGGAACACAAAGAGCAGCGCCAGGAAGAATGCGATGACGGTGCCGAAGGTGGCAAGCGCGATGGTGATCTCGATGCCACGGATGAAGAAGTCGCCGCTCTTGTAGGTCATGTAGACCAGGCTCGACAAAAAGTCGCTGGGGTTGGAATCCGAGACAATGCTCACCTGCACCAGATCGATAAACGACATGACGCAGCGGTCCACGAAAAAGATCGCCGCGATGGCGACCACGACGTAGCTGCCCAGGCGTGCGCCACGGCGGCAACGCTCGGAGGCGAACGGCGACTTTTCGCGATAGTCGTTCCAGTGCATGAGCTTGGTGACCAGCGCCGCCGCCGACACGACGAGCCAGGCCCAAAGAATCGCCCAAAGGCAATCTTGGAACACGCCCGTGGGAGCCAGGAAGCTCAGCGGTGTGGGGTTGCGCTGGCTAAACGCCAGGCCGAGCGCCGCGATAACGCTCGTGCCCAGGTATACATAACGGTGGTCGGCCTTGATAAAGGAGGCCAGACGATTAATGGCTTTCATGCTGCCTCCCTATGCCGGCTGACGGTCGAGGCACGCGTCCCACATTTGGTCGCGCTCCTCTTGGCTAATGCCCTTGAGTGTCTTGTCGATGAGCTTAAGCAGCTTGTCCGAGCCCTTGCGGCAGCCGACGTTTGCCGTGACCTCCTGCTTAAAGCCCTCGCCCTCGGCAAAGTGGATGGGGACGATACCGGGATTTTGGGCCATATAGCCCTTTTCGTTCTCCGTGTTGTAGGTCACGGCGTCGCACGTGCCCTGCAGCAGATTCGAAAACACCGTGGGGACCGAATCGACCGGGTTTTTGTGCACAACGCCCGGGATCTCGTCAATGACAGTGTCGAGCATGGTGTCCTTTTGGCCGAGCACCGTGGCACCGCTGAAGTCGCTGAGCTTGGTGGCGTTTTGGTAGGGCGAGCCCTCTTTTACGAACAGGCCAAAGTAGCCAATGAAGTACGGGTCGGAAAAGCCGACGGACTCCTCGCGCTCGGGCGTGGCGCTCATGCCGGCGATGATGAGGTCGATCTGGCCGTTGTTGAGCGAGTCGATAAGGCCCGAGAAGCTCTGCTTGACGGCGACGGGCTCGCCGCCGAGAGCCTTGCAGACGATCTTGGCGATCTGCACGTCGTAACCATCGGCATAGGCGCCCTGCACGTTGTCGATGGGGATGGTGTACTCGCTGGCTTCGGAGACCTGCCAGTTGTACGGGGCGTAGGCCGCCTCCATGCCAATGCGGATCTTGTCCTTGCCGATCACGGAATCGGACAGGTCATCGCGGCCGCCGCCCGTCGTGGGCTGAACTACTTCCAGCGTGGAGGGGCGCTGGCAACCGGCAAGTGCGCCGGCGACGACAGAAGCGCTCGCAGCGAGAGCGCTACCCAAAAAGATGCGACGGCTGCATACCGGCTGTGGATGCGCGTCGCGTTGATGGGGAGAATGCATAATCTGCCTTCCCTGTTGAATCGTATGCTGACGACTTAACAGGATATACGCCAGCGACCAGCAGCGCAGCACAAGCTCGAAAAATTAATAGACACACGGTAGTCATTGGGAGCGTCGATGTTTTGGCAATGCCAGCGAGCGCCGCCCAGAGCGAACAAGTTAGCATGAAAAAGGCAAGGCATAGACCTTCTGGTCATGCCTTGCCTTTTGAATGACAAATTGTCGCTCTGGGTGGCGCGCAGCGTCGACCGGTCCGTCGTTCGTTAGAACGGCGGAACCTCTAGAGCAGGGTAACGCTAAAGCTGCGAACGTCCGTCTCACCCGGTGCCAAGGTAATGGTGTTGACCTTGTGCTCAAAGACGTCGTCCTCGGTGTCCATGGTGGTGTGGCCGGTCCAGGGCTCGAGCGCCACAAACGGGGCGTCGTTGGCGGCAGACCACACGCCGATGTACTTAAAGCCCTCAAAGTCGATCTTGACGCCGTGGCCCGACTTGCGGCCGCGCAGCGTGAGCGTGGAACCCGGGACATCGGTGAACATGATGGCATCGTTATCGAAGCTGCGGTGCGTGATGGGCAGCACGTCCGAGTTATCGGGAGCCTTGTAGCTACCCTCGAACGTCATGAGACCGTCGGGCGTGATGATGGGAGCCTCGTTCGTCCAGGCCTCGGTAAACGCCAGCTCGTAATCCTCGAATACCTCGTCCTCGGCACCGGGGGCGGGCACGTTAAATGCGGGGTGGCCGCCCACCGAGAACGGCAGGTCCACGTCGCCGGTGTTCGTAACGGCAAAGGTCTGGGTAAGCGTGGCGTCGCCGGTCAGGGCATAGGTCATGTTGAGCTTAAAGTGAAACGGAAAGGCCTTGAGCGACTCGGGCGTATCGGTGATCTCGTACGTTACCGAGGAGCCGTCCTCCGAAACCTCGACCAGCTTGTGCTCGACGATGCGCGCGAGTCCGTGGCGCGGCATCTCGCAGGTGCCGGCCGCAGACGTTGCCGTGTTGTTGCGCAGCGAGCCCACAATGGGGAACAGGATGGGCGCATGCTTGCCCCAAAAGGTGGGATCGCCCTGCCACAGATACTCGTTGCCGTTGAGGGCAAGGCTCGTGAGCTGGGCACCCATGGAATCGATGGCCGCGGTGAGGCCGCCGCGCTTGATGGTAGTGACGGTGGACATGCTACTTCCTCCAATAGTAAACAACGGTGTCGAGGGCTATTGTCCCACTCTTGGCGGCGGGGTTGAGCGACAGGTGCAGTTATTGAGCAATAGCGTAAAGGTCAAACCCGCCCTGCGGCGTGCTATCGACCGTATCGGGCGCCTGTGAATTAAAACTCACCGGAACCATGCGCTTTGAGGCACGGTAACGCGTGCCGTCGGTGGCGACGGGCGGCTCATCGACCGTGAGCTCGTAGTCGCCGGGCTTGAGCTCGATGCCGTCACCTTCGGAATTGACGTATTGGTACTCGTCGATCGCTTGCCCCTTGAGCGTGCGACCCACGATATGGACGAGCATCTGGCTGTCGCCGCGCGCGGTGTCCCACGTCGCGCCGTCCTTGACCTCGACCGATACATGCACCGAGCGCGTGCGGCTGAGCGATTGTTCGACGGACATCTCGACCTTGGCGGCGTCTTTTCGTTGTTGTTCAACATGACTCCAGACGTTTCCAATTACCGAGCATGCGATAACGCCGGCCATGAAGGCGATGAGGATGGGGCCGAGCGGCGAGCGGCGGCCAGCATCTTCCTCGCGAGCCAAGTCGGGACGATGCGTGGGCGCGGGCGCCTGAGCGCCCTGCGAGGGCACGTCGAGAATGCTGAAGGATGCCGTGCTGTCGGGATCGATAGTGTGACGCGGCTGCGGGGTCTTTGCCGGCGAGATGGACATATCGGCCGGCTCACCGAGCGTGGCTGTGGCATCGGCCTTAGCCTCATCGGCCTCGGCTTGGGCCCAAGCCTGTTCAAAGGTTAGGGGTTCGGCGGCATCGGAGGCGGCTTCAGGCTCGACACCGGCATCGTTGCCGGTGTCGTCCTCGTCGCTCGACACGTCACACGGCGCGGGCTCGTCCCACTCTTCGTCCGGAGCCTCGCCCTCGCTATACCACCATTCAAAGTTATCGATATCCATACGGGGCGCCCCTTAAGCCTCGCAAATAAACACTTGCCAGCCTTATACCCCCAGATGGCGCGGGAACTCGCCGGCACAGACAGGAAAACCGTCACAACATTCGACGCTTTTCCTCGTTTTCGAGATTTTCGCCGAATGTTGTGACGGTTTGGGCAGCAGCCACACCGCGAATGTGACGAAGGAGCAGCCCCCTTGTCACATCTGAAGGGCGACGGGGATTTGGATGCAGCAGAAGTCCTCTTGGTGGGACTCGTCGTAGCTCGTGGTGTCCAAGTAGCAAAAATCGAAAGCGTTGCCGATGGGCTGGAGCGCATGTTTGTCCATGCAGGCGACGATGGCGCGGATACCTTCGGGCTCGTACGGCATGCCCCAGCGGCTCATGCATAGATACGTGCCCTCGGGCAGCACCTCGACGCCAATCTCTGTCAGCTCGGCAGGATCGCTCGGCAGCGTTTCCTCGGCACCGCGCGGCAGCACGGCAAAGGAGCCCGCGCCGGCGATAGGGTCGTCGGAATGCAGCGCCTCGCGACGCAGCATGGCACCCCAGCCGCGCATGGGACGCGTGCCCGTCAACGCACGCATGCGCAGGATGGCCCGCATGAGCGTGGGGTGAAGCATCGAGCGGCCGCGCTCGATATCGCCTGGAAACTCCTCAAAGACCACGAAGCGGCGCTCGAACTGCTTGAGCTCCGGCTTGCCCTCGCGCTCGCGCCAGTAAACTGCCTCGTCGTAAAAGCTCAGACGCTCCTGCACGCTCGCACGCTCGGCTTTGAGCCCGGCAATCTGCTCGTCGAGCGCCTGCACCCGCGAGCGCAGGTGGTCGGTCATCTCGCTAATGTCGAACGTCGAGGCTAGGCGGTCGATCTCATCGAGTTCGAGCCCTAGGTCGCGCAGCATGCAGATCAGACGCATGAGCGGGATCTGCGTGGGCGAATAGAAACGGTAGCCTTTTTCGTTAACCACGGCGGGCTTAAACAGGCCGATCTTGTCGTAGTAGATGAGCGTTTGGCGCGAAACGTTAAACAAACTCGCCATCTCGCTAATCGCATACATGCCCGTCTGCATAGATCCTCCCGACACATCCTTTGACGCGAAAAGCCCGCCGCCCACAGGGGCAGCGGGCTCAAACACTCCTCGTATCCTACCCTAAAGACGCCTATGACCAGCGCTTATAGTTTGCACATGACACGCCGACGGCCTCGAGCGCCTTGGCGGCGATGTGATGCACCGCGTCATCGAGCGTGGCGGGGCCGTTGTAAAACGTGAGCATGGGCGGCATGAGCATGATGCCGGGCACGCGCGCCAGGCGCGCCATGTTATCGACGTGAATGGCGCTGAAGGGCGTCTCGCGCACCATGAGCACCAGGCGGCGCTGCTCTTTCATCTGCACGTCGGCCGCGCGCAACAACAGGTTTTCGCTGTAGCCGCTCGCAATGCCGGCGAGCGTCTTCATGGAGCAGGGGGCCACGATCATACCGTCGACCGGATAGGTGCCGCTTGCGATGGCGGCGCCGATGTTCTTGTTGTCGTAGACCGCATCGGCATAGCACGCAAACTCGTCGAGCGTCATGCCGAGCTCCTGCTCGATGGTGATCTCTCCCCCGCGCGTGACGACAAGCGCCGACTCGGCACCGGCCTGACGCAGGCATTTGAGGCACTCAAGGCCCAGCGCGGCACCGCTGGCGCCAGACACGCCAACGACAATGCGACGGGGACGGACAGAAGACTCAGGCATGACAACTCCTAACAACAAAATGGCAGCTATAGGTCGGGCAATGTCAGCGAGCGCGCGTCTGGCGAGGCAAGGTGCCCCGAAACAAGAAGGCATAGGGCTTATGCCCATGCCTTCGCAGTTGAGGGGCAGATTGCCCGCCAGGCGCGGGCGCAGCGTCGAGTGGTCCGGCGTTCGGTAGAACGCCGGAACCTTAGAAAGCAATCTCCTTGGCCCACTTGTCTGTGTCGATCTCCATGAACTGCGAGCGGATGAAGTTCTTCTTGAGGTCGAACGGGACCGTGCAGTCGAAGATGGCCTTGCAGGCGATGCCGTGCTCGCGGATCGTGGGGTCGAACGCGGGGTCGTTGGACGGATCGAGCACGTGGCAGTGGCAACCGGGGATGGTGATGAGGTCCACGTCGGCCTGGAAGCGCGTGGTCATGGCCCACATCACGTCGCTCATATCGAAGATATCGACATCCTCGTCAACAAGGATGACGTGCTTGAGCTCGGAGAACGCCGAGAAGGCGAGCATGGCGGCGTTGCGCTGACGGCCCTCGTCATTTTTGCTCGACTTCTTGAACTGCATGATAGCAACGAACTTGCCGCCGCCGCAGGGAGCGGCGTGGACGTTGAGCAGACGGCCCGGGATGGCGGTCTCGACCATCTTGTAGATGGAGGCCTCGGTGGGGATACCGGCCATGGACACGTGCTCGTGCGAAGGACCGATGCAGCTCTCCATAATGGGGTTGACGCGCGTGGTAACGGCGGTGATCTTGATCACCGGGCAGACCTTGGCGCCACCGGTGTAACCGGGGAACTCGGGCATGGCGTAGCCGTGGCCGTTGACGTCCTCGTTGATGGTCTCGTCGTGCATGAGGTAGCCCTCGAGCACGTACTCGGCATTGGCAATGCACTTCTGCGGAACGGTGACGCAGTCGGCAAGCTCGACGGCGTGGCCGCGCAGGGCACCGGCGATCTGCAGCTCGTTGAAGCCGAGCGGCGTGGTGGGAGCCTCGAAGCCGCAGCACATGTACACGGCGGGGTCCAGACCGATGGAGATGGAGATGGGCATATCCTCGCCACGCTGGCAGTACTCGTCAAAGAACGCGCCCAGGTGACGGCTGCCGGGGGTAATCCACATGGCGAGCTTGTCCTTGTCGACGCAGGAGAAACGGTGGATGGTCACGTCGGACTGGGAGCCGTCGGGGCTCGTGCCGTAGGCGAGGCCCATGGTGATGTAGGGGCCGCCGTCGACGGGCGTGTTGGTAGGAGCGGGAACGATCTTGCGCAGGTCAAAGCCCTCGTCGGTCGCCTTGTACACGACCTCCTGGCAGTCGACGTGCGCACCCTCGGCGATCTGCTCGGGCGCGATCAGGTTCTCGAAGCGCTTGCCGATCTCGAGGCCCAGGTGCTCCTCGTCCAGGTCGAGCAGGGCGGCAACGCGCTTGCGGCTGGCAAGCATGCCGATGCAGACCTTGGCATCGTCAAAGCCCTTGACGTTGTTGAAGACCATCGCCGGGCCCTCTTTGGTCGGGCGCATAACGGTGCCGCCGGCACCGACGTGACGATAGACACCCGAGACCTCGGCGTCCGGGTCGACCTGAGTGTCGGTCTCGAGCAGCTGGCCCGGCATCTCGCGCAAAAAGTCGAGCGCGGAGCGCAGGTCGTGGATCTGGGAAGCATCGGTAGTGGACATAGCATGCTCCTTTCGGGAGAGTGCCCGGCGGCGAGGATGCCGCCGGGCTGGGTAACGTAGTGGGGCCGCGGCGCTCATAGATGGGACGCTCGGCCACTCGCAGTTCGAGCACTCGGCTGCTTACAGCCAAGCACTCGACTGCTTACATCAGGCCAAAGAGGTGGAACCAGGCGGCCTCGACCAGCACGACGATAAAGACGACCGCGGTGAGGGGAATACCCATGCGCATGGCCTCTTTGGAGGTGTAGCCGCCGGCGTCCTTGCCCTCGCCGATAAGGATCGGCAGGTTGTGGAACGGCAGGATGTAGTGGATGTTGATGGACGTGAAGACGATGAGCGCCACGGCAAGCGGGCTTACGCTGGAGCCGGCCGCGAAGCTGATGAACGCCGGCACGCACACACCGAGCACGGCCATGACCGAGCCCATGAACATGTGGATGATCATGGAGAGCGCGGCGACGAGCAGGGCGAACAGGAAGATGTTCTCGGGCACGGAGCTGGGAAGCACGACATCGGCGATCCAGGCGTTCATACCGGTGGCACCGCCCACGGAACCCACGGCCATGGCGGCCGTCAGGAACATGAGGGACTTGATGTCGACGGCGTTCCAGCTGGCGGGGGTGAGGACCTCGCCGATGATGGGCATAGCGAGGGCAACGCCGATGGCCAGGGTGACCCAGCCGATGTAATCGCCCGAGACGGTGAGCCACAGCGCGATGGCGATGACAAGCCACACGATGGTGCGAATCTCCTTGACGGAGAGCTTGTCGAGCGCGGCCTGCTTGGCCACGATCTGCTCGCGATCGTAGACGAGCTCCTTGCTGGGCTTAAAGAGGAAGAGGCCCAGGAACAGGGTGCACAGCAGCGCGACCAGCATAGGCACGCTCATGTACAGGAACCAGTCGACAAAGGACGGGCTCATGCCGCCGGCCTCGGCGCTGTACTGCGCAACGAGCGGGTTGAGCGTGGAGTCGCCTGTCAGGAAGAACATGGAGCCGGGGGCAGCAGCGGCAAACACAAGGAAGCCGAGCTTGCCGCGGTCGTCGTCACCGTAGCCGGCGGACTCGGCGATGACCGAGACAACGGCGAGGATGAGGAAGGCACGGGGGAACGGATGCGGAATGAGTAGCGACAGCACAAAGGTGAGCGCGAAAATCGAGATGATGAGCGACTTGGCATCGCGCACGAACTTGAGCATGAACGCATAGGCGATACGCTCGCCCAGGCCCGACTCCTTGACCGCGCTGGCGATGAGGTAGGCACCAATGACGAGCCACATGGTGGCTTTGGTCCACGAGCTAAACGTGGAGGCGACCGTCGCCGAGATGCTCGCGGCACCCGTGTCGTCCACGCACACCTTGAACAGAACGAGCAGCGCGCAATAGAGCAGGCCCACAAAGCCCGGCTGTGCCACGCCACACGCCCAGAACACCACCGTGGCGAGCGTCAACGCCAGACAGGTCTGACCGCCGACCGTAAGCTCGACCGTCGAGCTCAGCTCCGCCAAAGGAAGAAACTTCACCAGCAAAAAGACAACGATACCCAGCACAAAGCCAATTTCGCGCTTGGTGATCTTAAACGCCTTCTTTTCCGCTTCCATCTCCCCACCTTTCTTGTTGGGGGCGCTCCGGATTCGCGGCCACGTTGCCACTTAAAAAGGGGCGCCCGTTATCGGACACCCCTTACGTTGCGCTGTGTTGTGGCAATACAGTCAAGCGGGATTTTTGGATGAGAAGCGATCCTCTGGACAAAAAGCGTCACAACATTCGACGCTTTTCCTCGTTTTCGAGATTTTCATCAAATGTTGTGACGGTTTGGATGTGGCAAAGGGACTGTCTTTTGTTTCACATAGCGAGATCCGTACGGATGGATGGGTCGCTGAGGGCCTCGCGGAGCCAGGGGGCCAGCTGCTCGGGGCGACCCCGCAGGTAGCCGTCGAGCTCGGGCGGGGCGACCGGGCGCACCTCCGAGATCTCCTCTTGGTTGATATGCAGCTCGCCCGGCTCAACATGGGCTACGAACACCTCGCACCATTCGCACTCGCAGCGGCCGTCGCCGTGGTCCTCGCGGTACACCACGTGTCCGAGGTGCTTGAGCTGATCGGGCTCGCGCGTGATGCCAAGCTCTTCGTTGATGCGACGTGCCGTGGCGGCCGCGACGTCTTCCCCGGGGAGCGGATGGCCGGCACAGCCATCGGCCAGCACCCCGCCCCACAGGCGTTTGAGCGGACTGCGACGACAGAGCAGCAGGCGCGCGTCTTCGCCCTGGCCCTCGACCAGAAGCGTCAGAAATGCCTGATGCAGGATTCCCTCGCCGGTATGGGCCTCGATGCGGTCGACGGGGCCAAGCGCCTCGCCGGTCGCGGCATCGACCGCCACGACCTCGGCACCCGCGCCGCCCTCATCCCAGCCGGCGCGCAGGATGCGCGCGGCGGCCTCCTCGAGCGCGGCGATGAGCTCCTTGGTGGTATCGAGCATGCGCTGCAAGTCGTCCGCGGTCGCGTTCTCCACATGAAAACCCGTGCTTGCGACTACCGGCACGCCAAAGCGCGTGGCCAGCGCCGCCGCGACATCATGCGCCGGAATCTCGTCGCGATGGCACGGAACGGCCAAGATGCTCACGGTCGCCGTGCGGCCGGGCTCGGGGCGCGGAATGGCCTGCGCCGTGGCGCCCAGATGCGCGTACTCCGGCGAGCAGGCGTACACTGCCATGCCTCGCGGCGTCACCGTCAGCTGGGCCTCGAGCGCAAACTTGCCCTCGCCCACTGCAACCTTTGTCGTGTGCATACCCATGGGATCTCCTGTCGCCCGCGATGTACCTGAGACCATTTTCACCTGTATTGCGACTATACAGGCAAGCGCAGCCTGCGACAAAGGGGGCAGGCACCTGACACATTCTGTTAGAGTTGCAGGGATTGAATCCCGCTTATTCATGCGACATTGGAGTGACAACCTTGACCGCCGCAACCACGCCTAAAAGTAAGTCAACCGCCGCCGCGCTCTCCCCCGCGCGCACCAAGCTCTGCCTGGCGCTGCTCGTGCTGCTGGGATTCTCGCTCGGCTGCTCCGAGTTCGTGGTCATCGGTATCGAGAGCGACTTGGCAACGGAACTCGGCGTATCACTTGCTACTGCGGGCCAGCTCATCAGCGTTTTTGCACTGGTCTACGCCATCGCGACGCCGGTGCTTGCGCTCAGCACGGGGCGCTTCCGTCGTTACCAGCTGCTCGTGTGCTACAGCATCGTCTTTGTGCTCGGCAACCTGGTCATGGCGTTGGCGCCCAACTTCCAGGTGCTCTTTATCTCGCGCATCATCCTGGGTTCCGTCTCGGGCGCGCTGCTCGCCGTGGGTGTGACGTACATCCCCGAGCTGCTGTCCCCGCAGCAAACTTCGCTTGCCATCTCGGTGGTATATGGTGCGTTTTCCGTGGCAATGGTCTTTGTCACTTCGATCGGCAAGTTTGTGGCCGACACGCTCGATTGGCACGTGGCCATGTACGGCACGCTTGCCTTTGCCGTTCTGATATGCGGAGCGCTCGTGATGTTTATGCCGCGCGCCGGACAGACCGACGAGCCCGCCACCTTTCGCGAGCAGGCGGGTCTGCTACGCGAGCCGAGCATCATCACCGGCATGCTCATCTTTTTGTTTGGCGTGGGATCGGTCTATGTGTTCTACGGCTACGTGACGCCTTATCTTGAGCAGGTGCTGGGCATGGGCACTGTTCAGGCGAGCACCACGCTTATGGCCTACGGCGTGTTCTGCCTGATCTCGAACATCCTGGGCGGATGGATCGACGCACGTTTTGGCATGAAGGCACTGCTTGTGACGTTTGTGCTGCAGGCTGCGGCGTTGCTCGGGCTGTTTGCCGTGGGCGGCACCATGCCGCTCGCGCTGGTCTTTGTCTTTAGCTTGGCGCTGCTCATGTACCTGTTCTCAGTCTCGTGCATCACACACTTTATGGACGTGGCACGCAGCCGCCATCCCAAATCGATGGTACTCGCGAGCTCGGTAGAACCCATGGCGTTTAACGTCGGCATCTCGTTTGGCACTGCAGTGGGCGGCGCCGTGGTAAGCGGAGTTGGCATTGCCTGCGTGGGCGCCGTGGGCGCCGCGTTCTCGCTTGTGGCCTGGATGCTCACGCTGGTGACGATTAAGTTGGCTCGCTGGGAGCGCCGTCGTCAATCAGCACAGCCCCGGATGCAGGCATAGGGGCGAACATAGCCCAAGGTGACGAGCAACCGATGAAAACCGTCCCATACGAGTAGTGTTTATCCGCCTGCAAGCTTCGACAGTGCAATTTCGTGTATTTCAGATACACGCTTTTATACTATTTCGTGTATTTCAAATACACGAAATGCGCGTGGAGCAACTCAAAGGCGGCGGCAGACGCATTGTCTGCCGCCGCCTTTTATCCCGGATTTTATAGATATGTGGGGCGTTTACTCCATGCCCAGCAGCTCGCGCATCTGAGTCGCGTAGTTAGATGCCATGTTGCCGTAGACAATCTGCACGCCGCCGTTGACATGCACGATGCCACGCGCTTCGAGCTTTTCGGTAAACTCGGCGTCGTCAACCACCTTGTCACAGTCATTGAGCTGGATGCGCAGACGGGTGAAGCAGGCCTCGACAGACTTAATATTGTTGTCGCCGCCCACTGCCTCAACGATGGCGGGAATGAGGTCGCTGATCACAGTCTTGGGAGCCTTTGCGGCCTCATCGTCGGACTCTTCCTCGCGGCCAGGGGTCTTAAGGTCCTTCTTAAGAATGATGAACTTGAAGACGAAGTAGTACACCACGAAGTAGATGGGGCCGAGGAACAGGATAACCTGCCAGTTGGAGCCCTTGGCTGCACCCATAATGCCGTTAAAGATCAACGACAAGAGCGGGCCGCCGAAGGACGCGGAGCCAGCCACGTTGAACTGCAGGATATAGGTCAGCGCATAAGCAAGACCAGCCATAAGAGCGTGGAACACGTAGAGGATGGGCGCGATAAACAGGAAGGAGTACTCGAGCGGCTCGGTAATGCCGGAGAGGATGCAAGGCACCACGATGGCAATCATGAGCGCTGCGGTCTTCTTCTTGTTCTTGGGAAGCGCCGTCTTGTAGAAGGCGAGTGCAGCGCCGGGCAGGCCGAACATGGCGAAGATAACCTTGCCGTTCATGACAAAACGGCTGACCTCGATGTTAAACGGCGTGCTGGGAGAGCCCAGGATCGCGTTGTAGATATTGATAGCGCCCTGAACAGTCTGGCCGTCGATGGTCTCGACGCCACCAAGCGACGTGAAGAAGAACGGCAAATAGACAAAGTGATGCAGGCCAAAAGGCAGGAGCATGCGCTCGCCGGCGCCGTAGACAAATGCACCAAAGGCACCCGTAGTCTTGATGAACTCGGACAGCGCACCGAGAGCGTTCTGAATAAACGGGAAAACAAAGGACATGACCAATGCGAGGATGCTGCATGAGAGCAGCGTCACCGCCGGGATAAAGCGCGTACCGTTGAAGATGGAGAACACGGCAGGCAGCTCAATCTTGTAGTAACGGTTATGCAACCATGCGACGATTGCACCCACCAGAAGACCGCCGATAACACCAGTGTCGAGCGTGGTGATGCCGAGGATCGTGCTCTGGCCCGTCGTAAGATTCGCGGGATCGATAACGCCAGTCGTCGTAAGGAACGTGCCCATCACGGAATTCATGCACATGTAGCCCAAAAAGCCACAAAGCGCCGCGGTAGCCTTCTCGGACTTGGCGAAGCCATAGGCGAGGCAAATCGAGAAGATAACCGGGATGTTGTTCATAACGATGCTGGCAGCGGCCTTGAGAATCGAAAAGAAGATCGCAAAGCCCGGAGCAGCAAGCCAGGGAACAGCTGCCGTAAGGGTGGGGCTGGTAAAGGCATTGCCAAAGCCCTGAAGGATGCCGGCGATTGGCAGGATCAAGACAGGCGTCATGAGGACTTTGCCCAGGCGCTGGAACTTTGCCAGCAGCTCATCTTTGTTCATGGGATACCCCTCTTAAAGAAACGGGGCGTGCAGCTCTACAGCCCACACGCCCCATAACAGTTATCAAGCGCTATGGAACTAGCTACTTAAGCTCCGGCCAGTAATCCTTATTGGCCTCGATGAGCTTGTCGAGCACTTTGCGAGCCTTCTTTGCGTCGCCGACCAGACGATTAAGCGTGAGTGCCTGCAGAGCCTTCTCGTAGGAACCCTCCATCCAAGCCTCAACAGTCAGGCGCTCATAGGCGTACTGGTTCTCCATAAGGCCGCGATAGAAGGTACCGATCTTGCCAACAGCATAGGGCTGCGGGCCATTGGCGCCCACGCTTGCCGCAACCTCGACCATGGCGTCATCGGGCATACCCTCGATAATGCCGTTGTTGGGCACAATGACAATGAAAGTCTTGTTGGTGTTGCGATAAATGGCCGACGTGATTTCCACGATCATATCGCCATGAGCGTCGTTTTGCACAACCGAGGAGTTCTTTGCGGTGCCAACTTTGGCAACACGCTCGCACTCGGCGAACACGCGCTTCTCACGACCGTTGATAACCTCGTCGGAGCGAGTGTAGTCGGGGTCGAGGTGAGCGACCTTGTACTCGGGATACAGATAGTACTGCAGATAAGTGTTGGGCAGATAGTCGGGGAAGTCCTCGAGCATGTCCTTGACCATGGCGTAGGTATCAAGCCAGGACTGGTCACGCTGCTCGGCATCGGCAGGAAGGAAGCCGTTCTTCTCCGTGTACTCCTTAATCTGCGGGACGAGGTCATGACCCTCTTCATCGTAGATGTGCTTGAACCAACCGAAGTGATTGAGGCCGAAGTACACGGGCTCCGTCTTGCTCATATCGCGACCGAGCAGGCGACCGTAAGAGCGCATGAGGTTGACAGGCTGGTCGCAGATGTTGAGGACGCGATGCTCATCGGGCAGGACGCGCTCGAGACCATATGCCACAATAGCAGCCGGGTTGGTGTAGTTGATAATCCACGCCTCCGGGCTATGAGCGCGAACGTCGTTGACGATCTCAACCATGTCATGCATGGAGCGCATACCGTAAGCCATGCCGCCAGGGCCCACCGTTTCCTGGCCGATGATTCCCATATGCAGCGGAATCTTCTCGTCCTTGCTACGCATCTCGTAGCCGCCGGTACGAATCTGGCAGAGCACAAAGTCGACGTCGGTGTAAGCCTCGTCCTTATCGGTGGTGTAACCAAACTCCACACCGGGCTCCTCCTCGGCGAAGAGGATCTTGCCAAACTCGCCAATCGGACGCTGACGCTCGGCATCGATGTCATAGAGCATCACGCGGTTCAGCGGCAGAATGTCCATGTGCTTGGTCAGGGCTTTAAGAATGCCAGGGCACCACGTGGAGCCGCCGCCAACGATCACAATATTGAGCTTATCCTTCATGTTCCGTCCCTCCAGGGTTGGCTGATCGGTGTTCTCGAAGACCTTGGGCTCCGCGGTTGTCCTCGGCTTGCTTCGTTTCGATTGATATTTTGCGACTTGAGCTCATTTGCAAGCCCCTGCGCAGGTCAATGCGAAACGGGGACACATGATTTCGTTCACGACACAGATATGTGTAGGCCGACACGTACGTTTGCCCAGTTCATGGGTAATAGACAATCTTGACCGATTACCGATTTCTCACCTGGCTACACAAAGCGGTACCATATGTACGGCGAGGTGCGAGGGGCTGAAACATCTTATGAAAGATCAAGAATCTTTTTATGATCATGTGCGAGCTGGCGAGAGCAAGCTCAACGATCTCGAAAGCGAGATCATGCGCTACATCATCGAGCTGCGTGACGATATTGACGATGTCACGCTTAAGAGCGTTGCTGAACGGTTCTTTGTCGCTCCCAACACGATCGTAAGGCTTGCCCATAAGCTTGGCTTCTCGGGGTTTACGGAGCTCAAACAATCGTATTCCGCCTCGCTCGACCGCAATCAATTCACTATCGAGACACTTCCGCTCGACACCCAGCTCGTACAAACCAAAGACCTGCTTAACGACCGGGTCATCGACTCGGTCGTGAGCCTTATCCAGGACGCCTCGCATATCGTGTTCTTCTGCTCGGGCTTTTCGAAATACCCGTGCCTCGAGATGGCTGAAAAGCTCAAAATAATGGGCAAGAATACCGATACGCTCAGTGAACGCCACGTCATGAGGCACTACGCAGAACTGCTTGGCAAAAACGACCTGGTCTTCAGCGTTTCCGTAAGCGGCGAGACGCAGGTGTCTATTGACGCTACGTCGATAGCCAAAACGCGCGGATGCAAGGTCGTCACACTCACCGGCTTTTCTCGAAATTCTCTCTCGAAACTAGCCGACTACCCTATCTACACCGTGCAAAAAGAAATCCGCTTGGGCAGCATGGACCTCGACAGTCGATTAATGTTCTATTACGTTTTCGAATTGATATTTGAGCGCTATTTCAAACTGGCCAGGAAATAAAACTCTGTATGTGCCCGGCTTCGACTCTTTAGCAGCCTCCTATATGAAAGGTATCGTTCTATGCAACGCGTACTGTTTATCTGTCATGGGAACATCTGCAGATTCAGAAAAATGCCTAGCTAGTTAGGATCCCGGCGAACCATATCGCGTACCTTACGACGTTTTTACGACTTTGAGCCCCGATGCGATATTGCCGTGATGGAGAAAAGCAACTCCTTTCGCCTTTCCCCAGTAGCTGAAGAACGGAGAATCGAGCATAAGCATTCCTTTCCGGTCGTCTCAAACCTCTGCAATTTGGAGGGTAAATCGCGAAAGCTAATATCTCAAACACCAGAAAAATCAAGTCGATGACCTCGCTCAACATTCACGACGCCCCACCATCGCATGCTAGTTACAAGAAGCGGATGCACTAGTATTCTTTCAATCGACTTGCAAACCCCTTCAAGCGTCCAACGCAATGGCGTGCTTTCAGACGCAACGCCTCCTTGCGTCCGCATTATTGCTTTGTTAGACTCTACGGAAGAATTCAGCGCAGGCCCATATGCCAAGCCAGCGCCCCGGAAAGGAAAAGGATTCGTGAAGCTGTAGACGATACATATCGACGCCAATTTGCAAATTGCCATCTATCCAAGAATAAATCTGGCCGCACATTTGTCGTATCGTCTTTTCACTGATCCTCGTATATCCTAAACACTACCTTTGCGAGCATTGCCGTCGACTCATTTTCTTTCAGCTTGACTCGAGTCGACGGGCGTTCACGTTGGTCGGAACGAGCCAATCAGAGCATATGCGGCAAAACGCGGCCTCCCATGCCGAGGAGGCACAATGTCAAGAACCAATTTGAACAGCTCCACCACCCTCGTTCTTTCCCATATTACTTATGCATATCCTGGCAGCGCAATGCCCGCACTCGACAACGTGTCGGCGACATTTGCCCCCGGCTGGCACGGCATCGTCGGAGACAACGGGTGCGGGAAATCAACTTTCGTCCGCATTGCGTGCGGACTTCTGATTCCAGATCGCGGCGTCGTTTCACCGCGTCTCGTCTCCGCATATTGCGCGCAAGAAGCCGGAGTCGAACCGCCCATGCTCTTCGATTTTGCGTGCGACTTCGCCCCGGCGACCACGCACCTCAGAAGGATGCTCCGCATCACCGATGATATGCTCTGGCGTTTTTCCGAGCTCTCCGGTGGCGAGCAGAAGAAAATTCAAATAGCCGTCGCGCTTTGGCAGAATCCCGATCTTCTGGCAATGGATGAACCGACTAACCATGTGGACGCAGAATGCAGAAGGCAGATTTGCAAAGCACTCGCCGAGTACAAGGGTATTGGCCTCCTCGTCTCGCACGACCGTGCGTTGCTCGACTCCTTGGCAAAGGACTGCCTGTGCTTTGAGTCGGGGCACGTCACCATGCGCCCCGGCAACTACTCCCAAGCTCGCTCGCAGGCGAATCTGGAGCGCGAAAGCGCGGCGCGGGCCAAATCGATTGCGCGATCCAAAGAAAAGCGCATGAAGGCTGAGTATATCAGGCGCGTTGAAAACGCCTCACGGTCCGCATCCAAGAGAAGCGCCCGTCATGTCGATCCGAAGGATCACGACGCGAAAGCACGAATCAAACTCGCCATTCTCACTGGCAGAGACGGCGTTGCGGGCAAGCTCGCTTCGCGCATGGACTCCCGAATCCAGCGCGCGCAAGCCGCCGTCGACGCCCACCATGTCGAAAAGCGCTACGAAAGCACCTTGTGGATGGAAGCGCAACCCAGCCCGCGCAAAACACTGATTCACGTCAGCTCAGATCGCATACCGTGCGGCCCGAGGCAATCTTTGCGGGTTCCCGAGATTTATCTGGGAAATACCGATCATCTGGGCATAAGCGGCCCCAACGGAGCGGGGAAAACAACACTGGTCAATCATATCCTGGAGATATTGGAAGGCCGCAAGGCCACGGGATTGGACATTCGCACGCTGTATATCCCTCAGGAAGTCGACGATTCATCCTCAATTGAATTCCTCTCGGAAATCAAGGACCTGCCCCAAGCCGAACGTGGAGCCCTGCTTTCGATCGTTGCGCAACTCAATTCGGATCCCGAACGAATATTGTCCGGCGAGAACATCAGCCCGGGGGAGCTGCGGAAGCTCATGCTCGCCCGCGGTATACTAGATGCCCCCGAAATCATCGTCATGGACGAACCCACGAATCACCTGGACCTGCACTCGGTGGAGGCACTCGAGCGAGCGCTTTCCGCCTTTCCCGGCGCGCTTGTTTTGGTGAGCCATGACGAGCAGTTCCTCTCGGCCTCATGCCCCCTCCGCTTGGATTTGGCCCCAAAAGAGGAGCACACTATTGGTCAGCCCCTCCTCTAGCGCTCAGGCATGTCTTCTGCAAGCCGCCTTCTTCTGATATCCCCTCCCCCGTTTTGCAAGCAACTCAGCGCAAATGGCCCATCCCCCTCAGCCTGAAGGCTCAGCGACACCAACGATACCGACGATTCAATATCTGGATGTCCATATTTGCCCCATCTGGGTGATTATTAAATTGTGTTTGTTCCGTGATTGAATACTTTGTCATCATTACGCCCCACTTCTTCTCATCAGAGGACGTCGAGAACGACAGGTCCTTGCGAAATAATCCCAGCTCAGAAGCTTATGGCATGATGTGCTCACCGAGTGCTCGATGACGATTGACGAATCGTCGGTAATATCCAATTTTAGGAAAGAGGTGTGTATGACCCGACCGAAGATCATGCGCGGACCGTTTGAATGCGGCTCCATCTCAACAACCAGTACGGCAATGTCGTCTATAAAGGAGTCTTCGGCGAGCATGCCGACTTGTTCTGAACGAGCTGTTCGACATGCCCTGAAGGCCGAAGAGATGTTCTCTCGCGTCATGTATCGCCAGATTCTTTGTGCCCACACGAAGCTCCATGGGGCAATGTTTGGGGACGATGATCTTCATGCCGCAACAAGAAATGTCGAGGAGATCTTGCGCAACGTCCTGCGCCTCTATCTCGATGTCCACGGCGAGCCGCAACGCGGAGTCAGCAAATAATTGGATTGAGAGGAGTTCGAGTATGAGGAAATTGAATCAGTTTATGAAGTTCGATTGGGAAGCTTTTGCGAAAGGCAAGCGTTTCCTTTGTGTCGGAGGTGGTAAATGGGTTGATTAAAACACCAAAGAGCATCGCGGCACCAAGATCGACGTGGTGATCACAACCGATAACACGCAGTATCACCAAAACGAAGGCGAGGTGGTCAGCAATCGTTTCGAGAAGCTTTCCATCAAGGTTTCGAACGATATCGAGATTCCCGTCAATCAGCACGTCATTCCCACCGGCGTGGTCGCAAAGGTTTACGGTGATTATCGCAACCAGTTGTCCATCACGGCGGACGGCATTACCGTCATCCCCGCGAAGGGCTAGGTGATTGTGGTGCGTTACTCCAGTGGCGCACCGGCGATCGTGTATTCGACCCCCAGCGCAAAGCTTTGTGTGCTGGGGGTCGCTTTATTTGCGGTCGCCGCGTGCGTTTATTGCATCGGGCTATTCGTGAACACCATTCTTGCGCCCATCGCCATAGAGCCCAGTACGGTGATGGCGTTTGGCGGCAACCTTACCTCCGCAGCGGCCACTCTTAGCCTCGCTGGGACCATGTTGTTTGCGGGAGGGATCACACATTACGTCATGCTATCTGAATCAACACGGTTGCATGCACGCATTAGGAAGGGGCTCTTTGATCCACGTTACGGGAATCCTCTACACCTGCGAGAAGGCGAGCTTCTTCCCGACATCTCTTGCAAAGAGACGGCTCCTGGACAGTTCGAGCTCGCCATCTCAACCTCATCCTCAACGGCAGAAGAAATATCGAAGATGGGACCTAGCATTAGCTCCCGACTTCGCGGAAGGTTCTCCCGCTACGCCGTCGTACTTGCCGAAGCAGACGTCGCATGCAATCAAGTGACCTTCTTCCTTGAAGATGTGACGTTGCATCGAGAGATCAAGGCATCGCGTGTCGAGGATTTGTGCCCGGCGAACGCCTACGAATTCCGCGTTCAAAACGGCACGAGCATCGACCTCCGCACCTCCGGTTCCATGCTCATCGCTGGAAAGACCACGGGCGTGATCGCCCTCTTGCTCCAAGCCCTGTTGGCTGGTCCTGACGGACACGGATCGCAAGTCCTCATCATAGACCCCAAGCAGGCCGAGCTCTCCCGACTTCCTCGCGTGGTTTCACTGAATGCTGACGGGGACGCTCGCGCAATCCTGTCTGCGTTATCACGGTTCGCCGACAGCATCAAAGAGCGACAGAGCTTCCTCAACGACAGGTCGACAGAGACGGGAGACGCCGTGCACTGGTGGGATGCGGGGCTTCACGTTTCGCTTCTCTTCATGGATGAGTACGTGGCACTCCGCACGCTGTTTCCCAAGCGCGCGAGCAAGGAGGACCCCGATTACTGCCTCGCGACGTTTGATGGGCTGGTGAAGCGCATCGTAACGATGGGGGCGAGCGCGGGCTGCTACGCCATCATCTCGATCGCCGAGGCGTCTGTTGAGGAGGGGGGCTTGCCGTCGATGCTGCGCTCGGCGTGCAGCACCCGCGTCCTCTTCAAGCCGACGCTTCCCGAGGCGCGGCTCATATGGGGCGCGGAACGCCTGCTCGACCTCGGTGCACCTCGCACCTTCTCCCCGGGCGACGCTTGGTTCAGCAGTACGGACGGGGCGCACGACCGCATCGGCTTTGTGCATTTTCCGATCATGGACTTCCCCGTGTACCGCGAGCTTGGGCGGCTCCTTGACCTGTACTTCAGAGAATAACCACCGCGGGGTCCGCTTCGCGCAGCAAAAGCGGACCCCGTCGATTGTTCCATTACTTGAAATTCTGCTCATTTATGCGCCTTGGGGAGCTTGTTATCCCAAGGCGCACCCTCGGGCGCGTTCCAAAATCGTCCCGAAATAGCTCATTTACGAGAAAGGACTCGGAACCATGACCAATTCTCTGCCCATGAAGACCCGCGCGATGATGTACGAGCAGCAGCTCGATCACCTGCCCCGTCTTGTGGACGAAATGTACCGAAGAATCGAAACACTCGCCCCGAAGCGCTATGCGGGCATCGTGCACGACAGCGACACGACGGACGCGGGACGTCCGGCAGCCGCGCATCTTCACGTGATGATGGAGTTCCAGAATCCGCGCTCGCTCAATAGCATCGCGAAGCTCCTTGGAGATAAACCTGAGCGCATCGAGGCTTGGAAGGCAGGTGTGGAAAACGGTTTTTCCTACCTGTGCCACAGAACGGATGGCGCACGATCCAAGCATCAGTACGACCCCAAAATCGTGCGCTCCAATTTCGATTACCCAGCGCTACTTGCTTCTATTGAGTCGCGCGTTGCTCGAACGAGGTCCCATAGCAGCATCAAAGTCCTTCTCGATGACCTTCTCGAAGGTCGTATCGACAAGGAGTCCTTGATCTCTCAGCTCTCCGGATCCGAATATGCCCGGACATAGCGTCAGATCGAAGACGTTTATGCACGCCGCCTTCAGGTTCAGGCCCGGGAATGGCGGGGGTTGATGCTCAAGGGCGAAAGAAGGGTGGAATCAGTTTGGATCTTCGGGCCTGCTGGAACGGGGAAGTCCACCCTCGCAAAGCTCTATGCGAAGCGGAAGGGCGAACCGTTCTTCGTCTCTGGATCTACGAGAGACATCTTTCAGGGGTATGAGGGCAAGCACACGGTGATTCTTGACGAACTTCGTCCCTCATCCATCCCCTACGCCGACCTGCTTCGCATCACGGATCCCTATGCGATGGAGCATGAGGTGATGGCACCGTCCCGATATTCCGACAAAGCGATAGCCGCCGATCTCGTAATCGTCACGACGCCCTACAGCCCCTTGGAATTCTATGGAGAACAGATGCGCCGATCCGCGACTTATCGTCCGCAAAACGATGTCGACGGATTTGGTCAACTTGAGAGGCGCCTCTCCGTCGTTGCGGAGATACAGACGAGGGAGATCTGTCTCTCTGAGTTTAGGCACGATCTCGACGGATACTGGCCGGTCGAAGGTTCCTCTCGTACAAACCCATATTCGAGTTATGCGCGAGGACTCGCCCCCTCGTCCTGCGCCAACGCTCTTTATAAAGAGCTTCTCGACACCGTTTCGCACTTGACAGCTTAACCAATCGGGCCCCGTGCGATAATCTTGAAATATCGCATCGGGGCTCTTTTCTGAACAGGAAGGAGCCTGCTAGTGACTGTGAGAAAAGACAGCAAAGGGCGAATCCTCAGACGCGGGGAAAGCCAGAGAAAAAACGGCCGTTACTGCTTCAAGTATGTGGATGCAAGAGGTAAAACGCGGAGCGTCTACTCGTGGACCTTGACAACTCATGATCTAACTCCGAAGGGGAAGAAAGCCAGTCCGTGCTTGCGCGCGTTGGAGCATGAGATCCAGCGCGATCTGCTTGATAAGGTCGCGCCGAACAATATGACAGTCTACGAACTCGCATCTCGTTACACTGAAACAAAGACTGCCGTGAAACAATCCACTCGAGCCGCCTACAAGACAATCCTCAATTTTCTTGCTACAGATGAATTCGGCTCGCGACGAATATGCGGTGTCACCTCCCTTGATGCCAAGGAATGGCTCATCAACCTGCAAAAAATCCACGGCAAGCGCTATAGCACAATCCATAGCATCCGTGGTGTTCTGAGACCGGCGTTTCAACTGGCAGAGGAGAACAGCCTGATTCGCCGAAATCCCTTCTATTTCGAGCTCGCAACGATACTGACAAACGACATGGTTACACGCAAGGCCTTGGCCACTAACCAAGAACGCAGATTTCTTGCTTTCGTGGAGGGCGATGAACACTTTCACCGCTATCGTGACGCCATCTACATCCTTCTAAATACGGGCCTGCGCATTTCTGAATTCTGCGGTCTTACCGTCGAAGACCTTGATTTCAAAAACGGAAGCATTCGGGTAAACAAGCAACTTCAGCGGACCAGCAACATGCGATACTACATCGAACGTCCCAAGACGGAGAGCGGGATCCGCTATGTTCCCATGACTCAAGCCGTGACAGAGTGTTTCAGGAGTATCCTTGCGCAACGTCTAAAGCCTTCGAGTGAGCCGGTCGTTGACGGTGTTAGCGGTTTTCTGTTTCTTGATAAAAACGAGATGCCGCGTGTTGCCCTGCACTGGGAGAAGTACTTCCACCACGCGATAGAGAAACATAATCGCATCTACAAGGATGAGCTTCCCAAAATCACACCACATGTCTGCCGACATACCTTCTGCTCGAAGATGGCACGCAGGGGAATGAACCCTGCGAAGCTAAAATGCATCATGGGCCACTCCGACATCAACGTGACTTTTAACACATACACCCATCTTGATTTCGACGACGTCAGAGAGGATATGCTGAAAATTGGATGCAAAGGACGGTCAACATTGTGACAACAAGTCGTAAACCCTCGTTCTTTACGCAATTCTTACGACGCTGGAAAGAAAAATAATCCGCTCATTTATGAATCAATTTGATATTCTGTCCTTGACGAGGGATCAAAAAGCAGTGCGATTATCTGCGAAAACTCTGATATTCGAGAGGTTTTAGCCAATGCGCAAAATCCTATTTGTCTGTCATGGGAACATCTGTCGCTCGACGATGGCTGAGTCGGTGTTTGCCGAGCTGGTGCGCCGTGCTGGGCGCGAGGCGGAGTTCGTCATTGATTCTGCCGCGACCTCGACCGAGGAGATTGGCAACCCTCCGCATCATGGCACCGTCGCCAAGCTGCGCGAGGTCGGGATTCCCGTCGTTGCGCACCGCGCGCGCCAGGTTCGTCGCGCGGAGTATGGTGACTGGGACCACATCGTCTATATGGATGCCGAGAACGCGCGCGGCCTGCGTCGCATCTTCGGCGACGATGCCGACGGCAAGATTTCGCGGCTGCTGGATTGGACCGATCGCCCCGGCGACGTCGCCGATCCCTGGTACACCGGCAACTTCGATGCCACCTACCGCGATGTGCTCGCCGGCTGCACGGCCATGCTCGAGCAACTGTAGGCGCCCGGGCGGCGCGGATGCGTGAGCCACGCCATCGGCATAAAATGAGCGTGGATAATCTCCCGCATACAAATTGAGCGTGGATAATCTCCCACTTTGAACGCAAAACGGCGCTCTAAACGGGAGATTATCCACGCTCATTATCTTGGTGGGAGAAAATCCACGCTCGATTACTCGTCGACGATCTCGGCGAGCCAGACGTTCAACGTATCGACCTCGGGGCAGCAGAACTTTGCCGTACCGGGCTCGTTGCCGGGCACGGTTCCGCCGTAGCGCAGGATGTCGATATAGGGAAAGCCCACATGGCAGGCCATGGAGCACATCTTGCCGCGATCGCGGTCGAAGTCGAAGACGTCGCCGGGCTTGTGGCCATGGTGGCAGCGGCACGTGCCCAGCTGGTCCACGCAGCTAATGCGGATACGTGGGCGCTTGCCGCGTGGCGCGCCGAGCGACTTGCCCTCGCTCGCGGGCTCGGGGCCGCTTTCGCTGGCGCTACTCATGGTCGATCACATCCAGGCAGGCCTCGATGGGCAGGCCGGCAGACTTGTCCTCCTGGTCAGCGTTGCGCTCGATAAGCTCGGCCACCACACGCATGGCATCGGCCGTTGCGTGCTGCAGGCTCCAGCCAGCCATAACGCGACCGACGAGCACCGCCGAGAACGTGTCACCGGTGCCCGGGAAATAGACCGGGATCAGGTCGAAGGGAATCGTGAAGTACTCCCCCGCCACGTGGTCGTAACCGATGACGGCGTTCGTGCCGTCGACCACAGCGCTCGTAATGACCACCGACTTGGCGCCCAGCGCGCGCATGGCGTCCACAAGGGCGTGGGCCTCGTCAGGCGTGATTTGCTCGGCAATGGGCGTGTCGGTGAGCAGGCACGCCTCGGTATAGTTGGGCACCGCATAGTCGGCGCACTCGAGCAGATGCCTCATGAGACCGATCGTGGACTCGGGCACACCGGCGTAAAGTTTGCCGTTGTCGCCCATGATGGGGTCGACGAATACCTTGGTGCCCTTTTGCGCGCGGCGGTGGCAAAAGTCTGAGATGATGCGCGTCTCTTCTTCGGTCACGATAAAGCCAGTGGAGATGGCGTCGAACTCAAAGCCGAGCTCTTCCCAGATGGCGAGACTCTGACGCACGTACTCCGTGGTGTCGTGGATGTAGAACTTGGGGTAGTTGAGCGTATCGGACACAAGTGCCGTCGGCAGGTTGTGGATACGGTAGCCCATGTGCGACAGCACCGGAAGCATGGCGGAAAGCGCGACCTTGCCATAGCCGCACATATCGTTGATCAGCAGCAGCTGAGTATTCTTCATGAGGGTCTCCCTTGTTTCGGGTGCGGCGCAGCGGCGCCACAGTGCGACTAAGTGTAGCGCAGGAGGCGTTGTGGGCGGAGGCGAGCGGTACGAAGGGCAAATTGTTGCGGAAAGGTTACGAAAACGAGGTAGTCGTTGGGGACGTTCTTAAATGACTAGTCGACACAAGGAGTGTCCCAAAGTGCCGACAGAAAAGGAACGTCCCCAAGTGCCGCCCCCAACGACTACTCGCCAGCAACGGCAATGTCGATGTCTTGGCAACGATAGCGAAAACCCGCCAGAGCGAGCAAGGTGCCTTGAAACAAGGCGGCATTGACCTTTTGGTCATGCCGCCGAAGTTGAACGCCAGATTGCCGCTTAGGAGCGTTTGCAGCGTCGAGCGGTTACGGCGTTTGGCAAAACTCCGTAACTATAAGTTTGGTACCTTGACATTCATTTCTCATGCTCCTAGATTGGTTAGGCACAAAACAATTCCACTACCTAACTAAAGAAAGGAGCAACACTAATTCATGTGCGATGAACCTCTTAACCTTTGTTCGCACGAGCCCGGCGGCGACCCGTCACAGCCGGCGGATGTACCCGAAGCGGTTAGCTCAGAAGACAAGCTTGCCAAGCGCATCCTCAATGGCCTAGGCTTTTGCGGCCATTACATGCATTTTCATGGCGGAGGTGTGTCCGGCAAGGCGCCCATCATCTGCCTGCTGGCCAAGCAACCCGGCGGCGAGATGTCGCAGCAGGAACTCGGCATGCACTTTGACCTCAAGCCGGGGTCGCTTTCCGAGATCCTGTCCAAGCTCGAGCTCAACGGCCTCATCGAGCGCAGCCGTAACCCCAAGGATCGACGGCAGCTCACCATTCGCCTGACCGAAACCGGCCGGGAAAACGCCCGCATCGACCAGGCGGCCCGCATTCGCTTTAGAGAGCAAGCCTTTAGTGCCCTCACCCACGACGAGCGCGAGCAGCTCGCCGAAATGCTCGAGAAAATCCGTGTAACCTGGGAGGAACTGGATGATTAAAACCCTCATGGGCAGCATCCGCGACTATATGAAAGTCACCGTTGCCACGCCGTTGCTCGTGCTTGGCGAGGTGCTCTGCGAGATGCTGATTCCATTTATCACCGCCAACCTGATCGATGCCATCAAAGACGGCGCCACCGTAGCCGAGATGCTTCCCACCGCGGGCCTTTTAGTGCTCATCGCGCTGACATCGCTTGCTTTTGGCGCCGCGGCCGGCGTCACCTGCAGCCATGCGAGCTGCGGCTTCGCCAAGAACCTGCGTCACGACCTGTTCTACAAAATCCAGACGTTCAGCTTTGCCAACATCGATGAGTTCTCGAGCTCATCGCTCGTCACGCGCCTGACCACCGATATCAACAACGTGCAGCAGGCCTTTATGATGATCATCCGTATCGCCGTGCGCGCGCCGCTGGTATTGATCTTCGCCTTTACCATGGCGTTTATCATGGGCGGCAGCGTCGCCATGGTCTACCTGGTCATCATTCCGCTGCTGGGCTTTGGACTGTTCTTTATCATCTTTAAGGTGCGCCCCATCTTCTCGCGCGTGTTCCACAAGTACGATGCCCTTAACGAGTCCGTCGAGGAAAACGTCACCGGCATGCGCGTGGTCAAGAGCTATGTGCGCGAAGACTTTGAGAAGGAGAAGTTCGCGACCGCCGCGCGCGACGTCCAGATGGACTTCACCCGCGCCGAGAAGCTGCTCGCCTTTAACAACCCCATGATGAACATCTGCGTCAACGGCGCGTTTGTCGTCATCATCTACCTGGGCTCCAAGCTCATCATCACGAGCCAGGGCACGCTGTTCGACGTGGGCCAGCTCTCCTCGACCTTTACCTATGGTTTCCAGATTCTCATGAGCCTGATGCAGCTGTCGATGATCTTTGTCATGGTGACCATGGCCGACGAATCGGCGCACCGCATTGCCGAGGTGCTGGCCGCCGAGCCCACGATCGCCGATCCCGCCGAGCCCGTGCTCGAGGTTGCCGACGGTTCCATCGACTTTGACCACGTGAGCTTTAAGTATTCCAAGCATGCGAAGCGCCAGGCGCTCGACGATATCGACCTGCACATTACGAGCGGCGAGACCATCGGCATCATCGGCGGCACCGGCTCGGCCAAGTCCACGCTCGTTAACCTCATCGCCCGCCTGTACGACACCACCGAAGGCGCTGTGCGCGTGGGCGGCGTGGACGTGCGCGACTACGACCTGGACGCGCTGCGTCACCAGGTCGCCATGGTGCTGCAGAAAAACGTGCTGTTTAGCGGCACCATCGCCGAGAACCTGCGTTGGGGCGACCCGAACGCCACCGACGAGGAAGTCCGCGAGGCGGCGCATCTGGCCTGCGCCGACGAGTTTGTCGACGGTTTCCCCAAGGGCTACGACACCTGGATCGAACAGGGCGGCTCTAATGTTTCGGGCGGTCAGAAGCAGCGCCTGTGCATTGCACGCGCCCTGCTGCGTCGCCCCAAGATCTTGATCCTGGACGACTCCACCAGCGCCGTCGACACCAAGACCGACGCCAAGATCCGCGCAGGTTTGGCAAGCTATCTGCCCAACACGACCAAGCTCATCATCGCTCAGCGCATCAGCTCCGTGCAGGACGCAGACCGCATCATTGTCATGGAGGGCGGCCGTATCGCGCAGATCGGCAACCATGACGAGCTGCTTAAGACAAGCGAGATCTACCGCGAGACCTTTACCTCGCAGAACAAGATGTCTGCCGAGGGCGAAGGGGCCGTCGAGGCCAACACCGAGGCATCCGCAACGCAAGCTCAGACCCAGGAAGGAGGCGAGGCACATGAGTAAGGCAACGACCGCCGAGCGCGCGCTCAACCGCAAGGGCGGCACCATGTCGCGCCTCATCAAGACGCTCTTTGGCTTCTATCCTGTGCTTTTGCCCCTCGTCGTCGCCGGCGTGGTGCTCTGCGCCATCATCAACTCCATCGGCGCGACCTTCCTGCAGAGCGCCCTGCAAATTATTAGCGAATCGTGGCAGTCGGGCGATTGGGGGGCCGCGCAGCCCAAGATCGCACAGCTCGTGACCACCCTCGCCTGCATCTACGGCGTCGGTGTCCTGTCCTCGCTCTTCTGGAACCGCGCCATGGCTATCGTCACGCAGGGCTCGCTGGAAAAGCTGCGCGAGATGATGTTCAACCGCATGCAGGACCTGCCGATCCGCTACTTCGACACGCACCAGCGCGGCGATATCATGAGCCACTACACCAACGACATCGACACGCTGCGTCAGATGATCAGCCAGTCGCTGCCCAACCTGCTCATGACGATTATCATCATCGTCACGGTGTTCTTTATCATGCTGTACTACAGCGTGTGGATGTGCCTGGTCATCATCGCCGGCGTCGCCTTTATGACCTTTATGACCAAGCTGCTCGGCTCCAACTCCGCGCGCTTCTTCATTGCACAGCAGACCGAGCTCGGCGTGGTCGAGGGCCATATCGAGGAGGTCATGAACGGCCAGAAGGTCGTCAAGGCGTTCTGCCACGAGTCTGCCGCCGAGGCCGATTTTGACGAGCGCAACGAGAAGCTCTTCGAGGTCTCCCAGAAGGCCAACATGTACGCCAACATCCTCATGCCCATCCTTATGAACCTGGGCAACCTGCTCTACGTGCTGGTCGCACTGGCGGGCGGCATTTTCCTGGCGCTGGGCGTGCCCAACCTGAGCATCTCGGGCATGGCGCTGTCCATCGCCGTCGTGGTGCCGTTCCTCAACATGACCAAGCAGTTCTGCGGACAGATCGGCCAGATCTCGCAGCAGATCAACGCCGTGGTCATGGGCCTCGCCGGCGCCGACCGCATCTTTGAGCTCATCGACGAGAAGCCCGAGGCTGACGAAGGCTACGTGACGCTCGTCAACGCGCAGGTGAACCCCGAGACTTGGGAGCTCGAGGAGGCTGACCACCACACCGGCATGTGGGCGTGGAAACATCCGCACCGCGCAACCGGCGAGATCGAGTACGTGCCGCTGCGCGGCGACCTGGTCATGGACAACGTCGACTTTGGCTACACGCCCGACCACGAGGTGCTGCACGGCGTGTCCGTGTTTGCCAAGCCGGGCCAGAAGGTCGCGTTTGTCGGCGCCACCGGTGCCGGCAAGACGACCATCACCAACCTCATCAACCGTTTCTATGACATCGCCGACGGCAAGATTCGCTACGACGGCATCAACGTCAACAAAATCCGCAAGGCCGACCTGCGCCGAAGCCTGGGCGTCGTGCTGCAGGACGTGAACCTGTTCACCGGCACCGTGATGGATAACATCCGCTACGGCAACCTGAGCGCTACCGACGAGGAGTGCATCGCGGCGGCAAAGCTCGCCGGCGCCGACGACTTTATCACCCGCCTGCCCGACGGCTACGACACCATGCTCACCGGCAACGGCGCCCAGCTGTCGCAGGGCCAGCGCCAGCTGATTTCGATCGCGCGCGCCGCCGTCGCCGATCCGCCGGCGATGATTCTGGACGAGGCCACGTCGAGCATCGACACCCGCACCGAGGCCATCGTGCAGGCCGGCATGGACAAGCTCATGGAGGGCCGCACGACGTTTGTCATCGCGCACCGCCTGTCCACCGTGCGCAACTCCGACGCGATCATCTGTCTGGACCACGGTCGCATCATCGAGCGCGGCAACCATGATGAGCTGATTGCCAAGCGCGGGTACTACTACCAGCTGTACACGGGTGCGTTTGAGCTGGAGTAGGCAGGTTTGTTCCACGGAGGTCTCCCAGGCTGGCCGGGGTGTAACCTCCGTGCTCAAACATTCTCGCTGCGCTGCGAAACTGCGCGCGGAGGAAATACCCCGCCGCCCTCGGGGCACCCTCCTGCGCGCAATTAGCCCGTCGTTTAGAACGGAATAATAGTTTGTGAGGCCCTGGCCAACTGGCCAGGGCCTCGTTTTGTTAGTCTTTTTGGGACGGGGCTTTTTGACTACTTTGAGGGTGCGCAGGCAGGGCGGCGAAAGTAGCTAAAAAAGCCCCGTCCCAAAAAGACTACCCGCGCCAAATGAGCTAGTTGAGGAGTTGGGCCATGGCGTTGACGAATTTTTGGACTTGGAGGGTGGGCTCGAGCGGGTAGTGCAAATAGACCGGCACCTCGCGACCGCATAGAAACGGTACGCCCACAAAGGCCGGGTGCACGCCCGACCACGCTCCGCAGGTGAGCACCGCATCGCCCTTTTCCTCCGCTTCGTTAAAGAGCGCAAAGTCAAAGCTGTCCACGTCGATCACGTCCACGCCGCCGTCGGCCAACAGGTCGATGCGCAGGCTGTCCATGGCGTCGTTGCCGTGACGAAGCACGCGCAGGCGCATGCCCTCCAGGTCGGCAACCGTGATGCGCATCTTGCGCGCGAGTCGGCTTGTGCGGGGCACATCAATATAAAACGGCACGGTAACGATGCGGAGCTTTTGGCAGGCGTCACCCCAGCGCGGGGTCGAAAAACTCGACTGCACTACATCCACCTCGCGCCCCAAGCTGCGCATAACGGATTCGCGCTCGTCATAGAGGTCGTTCACCGGCACAATCTCAAAGCGCAGCGATGGTTCCAGCTCGTGTACGCCCGTCCACATCGACAGCGTCTGACGCCCCGGGCACATCATCGACACGCCCAGGCGCACGGCGCCGCCATCGCCCGCCGCGCGTCGGGCGCGACGCAGGGCATCCTCGGACTGGCGCATAATCGAGCGCGCGTCGTCCACCAGAAGCGCCCCCGCCGGCGTCACCTTGACGCCCGAATGCGAGCGCTCGAACAGCGTGATGCCAAACTCGGCCTCGAATCTTGACACCTGTTTGACGAGTGCCGGGGTCGACACGCGCAGTTTTGCCGCGGCGCGCGAGAAGCTTCCCAGCTCAGCGGCGGCCGCTATGGCCTCGAGTCGTCGATCGTACACGTCAATCTCCCGTTTCCAGACGTATGGACATGCGCTGCCGAAGGGGGTCGTTTTGGCAGGTCACACACTCAATTAAGAACAAATTGCCTTGCGTGCTGCAAACCATAGGTTTACGCCATTCTAACAAATATGCAATTCACCTGCGCAAATGCAAAGCATACGATAACCAGCGAAAACCACGTGGGTCGATTAATGGGAGCGACCCACCGGGAGGCACAAGAAGGGAAGTTCCTATGAGCAACTGGCTTAAGCTCGAGGGCGATGTCTGCGCTGTGACCGGCGCACTCGGCGGCATGGGCGTCGAGATCTGCCGCGAGTTCGCCCGCAACGGCGCCAACGTCGTCCTGCTCGACCTGGACGAGGAGAAGGTCAAGGCCGCGGCCGCCGACCTCGCCGCCGAGTTTGGCATCCACGCCGAGGGCTACAAGATGAACGCCACCGACGAGGCCGAGGTTCAGGCCGCTGTCGATGCCACCATCGCCGACTTCGGCCGCGTCGACGTCCTCGTCAACACTGCCGGCATCCTGCGCTTCGCAGCCATGGAAGACCTGCCGCTGAGTGACTGGAACGAGGTCCTCAACGTCAACCTCACCGGCTACTTCATCACCTCGCAGCGCTTTGGTCGCGAGATGATCAAGGCTGGCCATGGTCGCCTGGTGCACATCTCGACCGTTGCCAGCCACTCCCCCGAGACGTTCTCGGGCGTGTACAGCTCCACCAAGGCGGGCGTCAACATGATGTCGAAGATGTTGGCTGCCGAGTGGGGTCCCTACGGCGTGCGTTCCAATTGCGTCGAGCCCTGCTTTGTTAAGACCCCCATGTCGGCGAGCTTTTACGCCGACCCCGAGGTCGAGAAGAGCCGCAGCCGTCTCATCGCCACGCGCCGCATCGGCGAGGTCAGCGATATCGCCAACGCCGTCATGTTCCTGGCGTCCAAGCGCTCGGACTTTACCACCGGCGACGCCATCAAGGTCGATGGCGGCTTCTCCAATATGATGGGCGACCTCACCGCCAAGCCCGGCGGCCGCCGAGCCTTTGCCGACAACTACCTCAAGAACAAGGGTGTCGAGCTTTGGTCTGACGAGTCCGGCGTCGCCAAGCCGACCGACCAGTAAACCAACCCGACAGGGGGGCTCCGCGGACACGACCGTTCCTCCCCCATATCGATTAGAAAGAGTCCAATGGCTTCCACCAACTCCAACAAGGGTCGCGCCGTCGTGCTTTCCGCTGCGTGCGTCACCATGTTCTTCATCAGCTCCATCGCGCTGTACTCCGTCGTGAGCAAGAACCTGCTCGCCGTCTACCCCGAGTGGTCCAGCGCTCTTACCTGGGCGTTCCCGGTCTTTCAGACCATCATGGCCGTGACAGGCATCTTCGCCGGCCGCATCTCCGATAAGATCGGCCCGCGCAACGTCGTGATCGCCGCCGCCGTGTGCTACGGCCTGGGCTGGTTCATGTCTGGCACCGTCACCGAGCCGTGGCAGTTCTACCTGTGGTTCTCGCTCGTCGCCGCCATCGGCAACGGCCTGGGTTACAACCCGGCGCTCACCACGGGTCAGAAGTGGTTCATCGACAAGAAGGGCCTCGCCTCCGGCATCACCCTGGCCGCTTCGACCGCCGGCCCCGCCGTGCTGTCCCCGGTGCTCGCCTCGCTGCTCATCCCGAGCCTGGGCATCTTTGGCGCCCTCAAGGCACTCGGCGTCATCTTCTTTGCGATGATCGCCGCCTCCGCCCTGTTCCTGAAGGCCCCCGAGGCCGGTTGGCTGCCCGAGGGCTTCGAGGCCCCCAAGGGCGGCGCACACGCCGGCACCTTCGGCGACCTCACCCCGGGCGAGATGGTCAAAACCCCGCGCTTTTGGGTCCTCATCGTCACCTTCGCCTTTGCTGCCACTGCAGGCACCCTGCTCGTGGGCAAGGTTGCCTCCATCGCCGCCGTCCAGCTCTTCGCCGACCCCACGTGCGCCGCAGCTGTCGCCCTCGGCGGTGTAGTGGTCTCCGTCAACACCTGCGCCAACCTGGTCGGTCGTCTGTCCTTTGGCCAGATCATTGACAAGCTCGGCGCCTACAAGTCGCTGCTCATCAGCCTTGTCGTCACCATCGTCGCGCTCGTCATCATGTCGATGAGCTTTACGCAGAGCATGTTCTTTGTGGCGCTCGCCCTGCTCGGCTTTAGCTTTGGCGCCCTGCTCGTCATCTACCCGCCGCTCACCGGTGGCGCCTTTGGTACCAGCAACATCGGCGTCAACTACGGCATCATGTTCCTGGGCTACGCCGCTTCTACCTGGATCAGCCAGCCCATCACTGCCGTGCTGTATCACGCTGAGGCCGGCAGCGCCGCCTACCAGCAGTCCTTCTACGGCGCCATCGTGATCGCCGCCATCGCCGTCGTGCTCACCGTCTACATGATGGTCTCCGACAGCAAGAAGAAGTCCGCCTAGTTTTACCGATGCGACAAAGGGACAGTCCCTTTGTCGCATTCCACCGCCACCAGTATTAAGGAGTCGAAATGTCTGAGCTCAACCCCGTCCGCATTGCCGTTATCGGCGCCGGCGCCATGGGCCGCAACCACATCCGCTTTGTCACCGAGGAGCCCGAGGCCGAGCTCGTCGCCATCGCCGACGCCTTTGAGGGCGCCCGCGCCACGGCCGAGGCCACCGGCGTGCCGTTCTTCACCGATCCCGCCCAGATGATGGACGAGGTCAAGCCCGAGGCCGTCATTATCGCCACGCCCAACGACCTGCATCTGGGCGTTGCCCGCGAGGCCATCAAGCGCAACATCGTGCCGCTGGTCGAAAAGCCGATCTCCAACGACCTTGAGGATGCCCAGGCCTTCGCCGCCGAGGCCGAGACCGCCGGCGTGCCCGTACTCGTGGGTCAGCACCGTCGCCACAACCCGTTTGTGAACAAGGCCAAGGAGATCATCGAGTCCGGCGAGTTGGGCAAGCTCACCGTGTCGAGCTTCCACTACATGATCTATAAGAACGATGAGTACTTTGATGTCGAGTGGCGCCGCAAGAAGGGTGCTGGCCCGATCCTGGTCAACCTGGTGCACGACGTCGACCTGCTCCGCTACCTGTTGGGCGAGCCCGTTGCCGTCCAGGGCATGCAGTCCAGCGCCGCCCGCGGTTTTGAGACCGAGGACTCCGCCGTGGTCAACGTCCGCTTTGCCGATGGCACGCTCGCGAGCATGACCATCTCCGACGCCACCGCCAGCCCCTGGAACTGGGAAGCAACCGCTCGCGAGGATCCGCAGTACCGCCCCTTCGACGCCGACGCCTACTTTATCGGCGGCACCAAGGGCGCCCTGTCGCTGCCTCGCCTGCATCAGTTCTCCTACGACGGCGCCTCTAACTGGCACAAGCCGCTGCAGATGGAGATCCCGGCCGTCGACCCGGCGCTGCCCCACAAGATGCAGCTCAAGCACTTTGTGAAGGTTGTCCGCCGCGAGGTCGAGCCCGTCGTGACCCCCGCCGACAACGTCAAGACGCTCACGCTTCTCAACGCCGTCAAGGAGGCCGCCGAGACCGGCCAGCTCGTCGAGCTGTAATGTCACAGGGCGGGCCACGGCAAGCGCCCCATGCGAGCCCCTCGGTCTGCCATCAACAAGCCCCTCTTCTTTGCCCTGCGAGCAGCCTCCTGCCCGCAGGGCTTTTTGCCACGTTGCCAATGGTTTTTCTGGGACGGGGGACTTTTTGCACCTTAGCTTGATTCGTTCGCCACGGAATGAGCCTATCTACTACGTTTAACCGATCACCCTCAACCATACCGAATTTCGCGAAATAAAAACCGCAGGTAGACGGGTTGCGCATTTTCGGAAAACCGGGGGATGGTCGACCCACACGGTTCAAACGTAGTAGATAGGCCGCTTTCGTGGTTCCACGCCAAAACAGTCTTTTTTGGGCGAAGTGGCGGGTGGTATCCTTGGTGGCCCTGTGCTGCAAACGCACCTTTACCGCAAGGAGTTTCATGGATCTTATCGCCCAGCTCGCCCGCGAGCTCAACCTTAAGGCCGCCAATGTCGAGTCGGCCGTCAAGCTCATCGACGAGGGCAACACCATTCCCTTTATCTCGCGCTACCGCAAGGAAGCCACGGGCGGCATGGACGACGTCGCCCTGCGCGCCCTCGACGAGCGTCTGTCCTACCTGCGCAATCTTGAGCAGCGCAAAGAGGACGTCATCCTGCTCATCGACGCCCAGGGCAAACTCACGCCCGAGCTCGAGCAGCAGATTCGCGAGGCCACGCAGCTCCAGCGTGTCGAGGACCTCTACAAGCCCTACCGCAAAAAGCGCATGACCCGCGCGCAGAAGGCCCGCGAGGCCGGCCTGGAGCCGCTCGCCAACATGATCATCATGCAGGCCTCGGCCAAGGGCAGCGCGCTCGACGCCGCCGCTGAATACGTCAACGAAGAGGCCGGCTTCGACACACCTGAGAAGACGCTTGCCGGCGCCGCCGACATCGTGGCCGAGACGGTGGCCGAGGACCCTGAGAACGTCGCCGACCTGCGCGCCTTTACGCAAAACACCGCCGATATCGTCGTCGAGGCCACCGACCCCGCGGAGAAGACTCCCTACGAGCCCTACTACAACTTTGACGAGCCGCTGCGCCGTATTCCCAACCACCGCGTGCTGGCTATCGACCGCGGTGAGCGCGAGGGCAAGCTCCGCGTGCGCGTGAACGTCGACGGCGCTGCCGCCACGGCGCGCCTCGGCAGCCGCTGGCCCCGTCGCCAGGGCGTGTTCGCGCCCGTCTTTGACGCCGCTATCGCCGACGGTTACAAGCGTCTCATGGCCCCCTCGCTGGAGCGCGAGGCCCGCGCCAAACTCACCGTCCGCGCTCAGACCGAGGCCATCAATGTCTTTGCCAAGAATCTCGAGGGCTTGCTCTCGGCACGCCCCGTGCGCGGTGCCCGCGTGCTCGCGCTCGATCCGGGCTACCGCACCGGCTGCAAGGTCGCCGTCATGGACGAAACCGGCAAACTACTCGACCACGGCGTGGTCTACCCCACCAAGCCGCGCCACGACGTCGCCGGCACCAAGCGCGAGCTTGCCCGCCTCGTCAAGAAGGACGGCGTCAACACCATCGTCATCGGCAACGGCACCGCCAGCCGCGAGACCGAGGAAGTCGTCTCGGAGTTCATTACCGAGCAGGCGCCCAGCCTTCGTTACACCATCGTCAACGAGGCCGGCGCGTCGGTGTACTCCGCCTCCGAGCTCGCCAGCCAGGAATATCCCGACCTGGACGTCACCGTGCGCGGCGCCATGAGCCTGGGCCGCCGTCTGCAGGACCCGTTGGCAGAGCTCGTCAAGATTCCGCCCCAGTCCATCGGCGTGGGCCAGTACCAGCACGACCTTGACCAGGCCGCGCTTTCGCGCACCCTGGGCCACGTGGTGGAAGACGTCGTCAACCGCGTGGGCGTCGACGTCAACACCGCAAGCGCGAGCCTGCTGGGATACGTATCGGGCATCACGCCGAGCGTGGCCAAGAATATCGTGGCCTACCGCGAGGAAAACGGAGCCTTTACCGATCGCCGCCAGCTCAAGAAGGTCCCCAAGCTGGGACCCAAGGCATACCTCAACGCCGCGGGCTTCCTGCGCATTAGCGGCGGCAAGAACCCGCTCGACGCGACGAGCGTCCACCCCGAAAGCTACGAGGTGGCCACGGCCGTCCTGGAACGCGCCGGCGTTGCGGCAAGCGAGCTCAGCCGCGGCGGCGTGCCCGACATCGAGCGCCGTCTGGGCAGCATCTCGGCGCTGGCAAGCAACCTAGACTGCGGCACCCTCACGCTCATCGACATTGTCAACGAGCTCAAGAAGCCCGGCCGCGACCCGCGCGACGACGCGCCCGAGGTGGTCTTTAGCCGCTCGGCGCTTTCCATCGACGACCTGGAGCCCGGCATGGAGCTCAAGGGCACGGTGCGCAATGTCGTCGACTTTGGCGCCTTCGTCGACGTGGGCGTGCACCAGGACGGCCTCGTGCACATCTCCAAGCTGGCCAACCGCTTCGTCAAGCACCCGAGCGACGTGGTGCGCGTCGGCGACACGGTAAAGGTGTGGGTCGAAAAGGTCGATCGCGACCGCAAGAAGATCTCCCTCACCATGGTGCAGGGGAAGTAAACCGCCAAGCAAGGGTCCCCCCTCTCGCGACGTGCAAAATCGCGAGTATTCTGCAAATTCCACCGTTCCGGATGCCCCTCAGAGACGAAAAAGCAAGAAACAGCCCCCGTTTTAGCGTCATCAGAGCCAAAACGGGGGCTGTTCCATGCTTCACCCAGCTGGTAAAAGCCTTTACCTTGCTGAATACTCTCAATTTTGCACGGCGCAGGCGGGGGTACCTTTGTCCACGGCAGGATATGGAAGCCTATCACCAACCTACCGGCAAGTTCGTGTCGGCAGCCCCGGCCTTTCCTTTGCCTAGCGCGACCCTCGCGAAGCGCGTGAGCGATAGGGAAAGGAAAGGCCGGGGCGAACAACCCGCGATGTAGCCAGCGTTCGCGTTACGGCAGGATATGGAAACCGAGCGAGGCGATATCCTTGGCAAAACCGCGCACGGTATCGAGCGAGACCTCGTACGGGTCACGGCCGATGTTCTTACGCTTGGCCAGGATGCTGTTGGGCACCGTGATGATCTGGCAACCGCATCCTTCCGCCTGGTAAATGTTGATGAGCTCGCGCGTGGACGCCCACAGGACCTCACAGCTGGGCTTGGCGGCGGCCTTCTTGACCGACTCAGTCATAAACGGAATGGGGTCGACGCCGGTGTCGGCGATGCGGCCGGCAAAGAGCGAAATGATGGACGGCGTCTCGGCGTCAACGGCCTCGACCATCTCATCGACCTGCTCGGGAGTAAAGATAGTGGTGACGTTGACCTTGATGCCGTCGGCGGAAAGCTTGCGGACCAGCTCGGCGGTGGACTCACCCTTGGTGGTCACGCACGGAATCTTGACGTAGACGTTCTCGGCCCAGGTAGCGATCTCGCGGGCCTCGACCTCCATGGTCTCGACGTCGTCGGCAAAGACCTCAAACGACACGGACACATCGGTGATGTGGGCCAGGACCTCCTTGGCAAACGCGCGGTAATCCGTCACGCCGCCCTTCTTCATAAGGGACGGGTTGGTCGTGAAACCCTGAACGTTGCCGTTCTCGTACATGTCGAGCATGCCCTCGAGGTTTGCACCGTCAGCGAACACCTTGATTGCCATCTGCCTGATTCCTTTCGTTAGCATACGGCCGATAAACTGCTAAACACTTTACCTACGTTTATCAAGGCGTGAACTGCGGTTTTTTATCTTCTCGGCGAACGGTTTTGCAGTTTTACCATTTTTATATCGACACCCCAGCGGCAAAACGTTTTTGCTGATCATCGCGGTTGATTCCGTTCGCGGCGCAGAGACAGCACTTCACCGGTGCGTTTTCACAACCGCTCCAAAACAAAAAGCGGTGACGCCTCATTTGAGACGCCACCGCTTCCGTGTAGGAGCCGGTTATCGGAGCTCCGCCCGATTAGGGCTTAACGTATGCCTGGATTACTCTTCCTCAACGTGATTGATCACAGCACCCTTGGTGTGGATGAAGTTGGGGACGAAGGCGACGATCAGAAGGACAGCAAGAATCGCGTAGACACCGGTGGTACCGAAGGCCTCGGCAGCGCGGCCAAGCGTAATACCAATGACGGAGAAATCGAAGTCGCCGAACGTAGTGTTCTTGAAGCCAAAGACGTCAAGAACGGGCAGGAGCAGGGCCGGGGCAAAGGTGATGAGCAGGCCGTTGACGAAAGCGCCAAGAGCTGCGCCCTTGCGACCGCCGGTAGCATTGCCGTAGATGCCCGCGGTAGCACCGCAGAAGAAGTGGGGAACCATGCCCGGGATGATGAAGATGCCCAGGGTAGCGCCCACGATGAACATACCGACCACGCCACCGATAAAGGAAGCGACAAAGCCGAGGATGACGGCGGTGGGAGCATAGGGGAAGAAGACAGCGCAGTCGACGGCGGGGATGGCACCGGGGATCAGCTTGTTGGAGATGCCCTGGAAAGCCGGGACCAGGTCGGCAAGGATCATACGAACGCCGTTATAGACGATGGTGACACCAACGGCGAAAGACAGAGCGCAGGTCAGGGCATAGACAATCACGTTGTCGCCGCCAGCGGTCTTGGTAACGACCGCAGGATCTGCGATGTAAGCGGCGAAAGCGGTAACCAGGTAGAAGAAGGCCATGGTAAGAGCCGTGGAGATGGTAGTGTCGCGCAGGAAGGCGAACTTCTCGGGAACCTCGATCTTCTCGGTGCTGTTCTCCTCGGCGTCCTTAGCAAAAAGCGTACCGACTGCAGCGGAGATGTAATAGGCGAGTGAACCGAAGTGGCCCATGGCGATTTCGTCGCCATCGGTAACCTTCTCGGTGAAACGCTGACCAACGGCGGGAAGCATAGCGCTCACGAGGCCCAGGAACATGCCGCCCACGATGACAAGCTGGACATCCTGGAAGCCAGATGCCTGCAGAACGGCAGACAGCAGGCAGGCCATAAACATGCTGTGATGGCCCGTCAGGAAGATGTACTTAAACTTGGTAAAGCGGGCAATGATAATGTTCACGACATAGCCGAGAATCAGGATCATCATGGTCTGAACGCCGAGGACGCTCTGAGCCATCGAAACGACGACCTCGTTGTTGGGCACGACGCCGGTGATGTGGAAACCGGTCTCGATGAAGGTACCCAGCGGAGCAAGGTTCTCCTGAACAACAGCGGCGCCGGCAGACAGCATGATGTAACCAAGAATGGGCTTCAGGGTGCCCGTCATCACCTTGTGGGCAGGACGCTTAAGCGCGACAAGGCCCACAAAGGCAAATAGACCCATAATCCACGCTGGCTTGGTCAGAATCGATTGGATAAACTCAAGTATGGGAAGGATGGCTTGCATCTGCGCTTCCTTTCTCTCTAACGTGGGCGCGTTTCCCTCTTCCACAGGGAACCGCCCTTTTTTGTGCCGCTTTAGGCGTTAGCGGCGGCCGCCTTGATTGCCTCGAGGGCGTCTTCGCGGATCTTCTTCTTGTTCACATAGCTGCGAACGATCACAACGTTGCCGTGGAGCTCGGGGGCGAGTTCCTTAACGGTGATGAACAGATCCGGATTTGCGGAAGAAGCACCGTTCAGGTCCATAGACTCAACGTCGGCCTTGATGCCCTCCTCCTCGCAAAGCTCCTCGACTTTGCCAGCGAGCATCAGGCTGGACCCGATGCCGTTTCCGCATACGGTGATGATATGCATGGCAACCTTCCTCTCCTACACGTGACGGTTTTCCGTCTATCCAAAAGCGGCGACGCATCGCCGTGCCATTAAGGCCTAAAAGAATGAACGCATGGTCTCCAAAACCTGCTCGGGCGTATCGCATGCGCTGAGCTTGGCAACGCAGTCCTCGTCCTCGAACATCTGCGAAAGCTCCGCCAAGCAGCCAAGATGAGCCTTGGGGTCGGGTGCGCAAATACCCACGAGCACGTGAACCGGATCGAAATCCTCGTGTCCAAACGCAATGGCAGGGTCAAGCGTGACGATACAGATCCCCGCTTCACTCACATTGCCATCTGCCTGAGCGTGGGGCATGGCGATGCCCTCTTCCAAGACCATATAGGGGCCGAATTTGTGAACCGATGAAATCATGGCGTCAACATAGCTCTGGTCGCATTTGCCAGCGTCTACGAGCAACTTACCGCATGCCCTGATCGCTTCCTCCCAGTCGGAGGCCTCGACGTGGCAGGCAACAAGCTCGGGCTTAAGAAGATCGGTCAGCATACTCGTCCCCTACTCCTCGGGCAGGATGTGAAAACCAAGCGCCTGAATGTCGCGGGCAAAGCCCTTGACCGTATCAAGCGAGTACTCAAGCAAATCTTTCCCGAAATTCTTGCGTTTGGCAAGAAGGGCATTGGGGACCGTAATGATCTGGCATCCAACGGACTCCGCCTGGAAGATATTGAGGACCTCGCGCGTAGACGCCCAGAGAACCTCGGCAGCAGGCTTAACGGCAGCCTTCTTTACGGACTCCGCCATGAGGGGCAGCGGATCGACGCCGGTATCAGCAATGCGACCGGCAAAGATGGACAGAATAGAGGGGGTCTCAGCAGAGACGGCATCGACAAACTCGTCGACCTGCTCGGGCGTGAAGATAGTGGTGACATTCACCTTGATGCCGTCGGCAGAAAGGCGCTTGACCAGCGCGGCAGTGGACTCACCCTTGGTGTTGAGCGCCGGGATCTTAACGTAGACGTTGTCTGCCCAGGTTGCGATCTCGCGAGCCTCGGCTTCCATACCCGCCTCGTCGTCGGCGAATACCTCAAAAGAGACCGACACATCAGTAATGTGCTCAAGAACCGTCTTGGCAAAAGCGCGGTAGTCGGTCACGCCGCCGGCCTTCATAAGGGAAGGATTGGTCGTGAAGCCCTGAACGTTGCCATTGTCATGCATGTCAAGCATACCCTCGAGGTTAGCGCCGTCGGCAAACACCTTGATCGCCATGTTCGGTCCTTTCTCATCTAAGACTATTGCTATCGAAAGCCTTCTTCTTTGTTTCAAAAGCTTTTCGGTTTTCTTTTATAAACTATTTCAAAAGCTATCGAAAGCTCAATTGTCAACTTTCCGTGAACGGTCGAATATCGGGCGTGAACGTACTTCTTTTGGGCGGCACCTTCAGAATGAGACTCTTTATAGCCCGTTTACGTGCGAACTATCTGCTACGCATGCATTTGTGACATGCCATTCCGTTCTTTTGATTCATTCGAATTTGCCTTGTTCTTTTCATATCGATACGTTATATTTCGATTACGAAAGGCGCATCTTTTACCTTTTGTTCAAAAGGAGCGGCATATGGCATCTACTTCAGACCTTTCACCGGCCGAGCGTCAGCGATTTATCATGAATTGGCTGGCCGAAAAGCCAAATATCTCGGTATCCGACATCGTTCGCCGTTTTTCGGTTTCGGAAGTCACCGCACGACACGACCTCATCTCGCTGGAATCCGAAGGCAAGCTGCGTCGCGTACGCGGCGGAGCGGTATCGCTTTCTCGCTCCAACGCAATCTCGTATCCCGAGGAGCGCATCAATGTCCAAGTCGAGGCCAAGGAGGCCATCGCCGCAACCGCAGCAACTCTTGTTGATGATGGCGATGTTCTGGTAATTGATATCGGCACCACAGGCTTTTACTTCGCTAAGGCCCTTATGGACAAGCGTGAGATCACCATTATCACCGGCGATCTTGCAATCGCGAACTACGCCAGCTTCAATCTCCCCAATGCTTCGGTAGTGCTGCTGGGCGGCTCCGTGCGCAAGGGCCACCTCTATCTCGCGGGCGCACTGACGCTCGACTGCATGAGCAAACTACATGCCGACAAGGCGTTTGTCAGTGCTGACGGATTCCACCCCGACCACGGTTTTACCGTCGAGCACGACTTCTCGGCCATGATCAAGCATATGTACCTTACCAACTCAAACCAGGGCTACATGATGGTTGACCAGGGAAAGTTCAACAAGACCAGTTTTTATCAGTCCGCGCAGATCGATGACCTCGACGGCATCATCGTTGATGGAGACAACGAGGGCATCATGACGGCGGCGATCGAGAGCAGTCGCAGTCATCCCAAGCTCTATATTGCAAAATAGCTCAAATGGCCGGGTCGCCCCCACTGCGGGCGACCCGGCCATTTATTAAATCAACCCAAAATGCTGCATGGCGGTGACGGTACCGTCGTGTGCGACATCGTCGGTCACGTAGTCGGCGACCGCCTTGACCTCGGGCATGGCGTTGCCCATGGCGACAGCCGTCTCGACCGCAGCGAGCATGCCCAGGTCGTTGCCCGAATCGCCAAAGCCAAAGGTACGCGCATTTCCCTCGCGACCCAGATACTCCAGCGCCCGCGCCACGCCCACACCCTTGTCAATGCCCTTGGGGCTCAGCTCGCGATTTGCTTGCTGGGCTCGCATGGAAGCTCGGCGGTAAACGCGTCTCCCAGTCAATCCGGCACCGCCGAGGCAAACCCCCCCCCACGCGCCCGCCAACGCAAAGGTCCGGCGGGACGCACCTAGCATCCCGCCGGACCGTCACTCGTCCAGGAGGCCACCGCGACGAACCTCTAGATCTTCGCAAGCTCCTCGGAGATGACGCGGCAGACGTCCTCAGCCTGAGGCATCACGCCGTACATCTCGAAGAAGCCGTGGTCGCAGCCGCGATAGCGAATCGCGGTGACATCAACGCCCGCATCCTGCAGCCTCTTCGCGAACAGCTCATCCTGATAGCGCAGGTAGTCATACTCGGAAGAGATGATGACCGTGCGGGGGAACGCGCTCACGTCCTCCGCGAACAGGGCAGACACCCTCGGGTCGAGCATCTCCTCCGCATTGCCGTTGGTGTACATCAGCGGCAGGTCATCATTGGCATTGCGAATGCGATCCACCCTGCTCAAAGCCTCGATCCTCTGGTCGTTCACAATCTCATAGAGGTCATAGGACCATTCCTCCGGAACGGGGCCGCCGTCGACGAGCGGATACAGCTCGGCCACGAGCTTGATCCTGTCCACATGGGACCCGTCGAGGACGACGGCGTTGGTCAGGCTTCCGCCCGCGGAGTCGCCAGCCACGGCGATCCGCGTCGCGTCAACACCCAGCTCATCCGCATGCTCGACAAGCCAGCCGAGCGTCTTCACGCAGTCCTCGACGCCACCGGGAAACATCGTTTCGGGAGACAGGCGGTACTCGGGGTAGACCGCAACACAGCCCGTTCGCTCCGCGATGTCGCGCAGGCAGTTCTCGTACTGGCCGATGTTGCCAACCATAAAGCCGCCGCCATGGATGAACACGAGCGCGGCAGAACCGCTCTCGTGGCTCTCGGGCGTGAAGACGTGCAGGGGAATGCCCCTGTCGCCAAAATTCATGACGACGGTCTTCTTGGCAACGCCCACGCCCCTCACGACATGGGTCTCCTTGTTGGGAGCGGAACGCCACGCGATCACGTCCACCGGCCCCGCCGGCGCCGGACCGGCGGCGAGCTTCGCATGGGCGCGCGCATAGACGCGCGGATCGAGCACGTGCTCGCGCTCATCTCCCGGCACGGGCTTCAGTAGGAGCTTCAGCCCGTTGGGCTCGATGACCTCCCTAGCTCCACGCTCAAGCACTTCAAGCTCGGAAGTGGGGTACTTCCTCTCCTCGGTGCCCATGGCTAGCCGATCTTCAGCTCGTCAAGCTTGGCGTCAAGCTTGGCCATCTCATCGGCGGAAAGCTCCCACTCGAACGTCTCGCAGTTCTGAATCGCATGGGCGTCCGTGCGCACGCCAACGAGCGCGGTGCCCACGTACTCCTTCTGGGTGCTCCAGTTCACGGCGACCTGTGCCACGGGCTTGTCATGAGCCCCGGCGATCTCGTCCATGACCTTGAGCAGCTCCTGGACGCGCGAGAACTTGGGCTCCTGGAAGTAGTCGTAGAAGCCGCCGCGAACATCACCCTCCTCGAACTTCGGCAGCTCGCGGAACTTGCCCGACAGGATGCCCGCACCAAGGGAGCCATAGGTGAAGGAGTCGATGCCACGCTCGTAGCCCCACTTGATGAGGTCCTCGGAGGAGCGGTCAACCATAGAGTAGGGCGGCTGCTGGACGTCGATCTGAGCGACCTTCTCGCACTCCTCGATCATCTCGGTCGTGAAGTTGGAGACGCCGATGTGGCGAATCTTGCCTTGCTCCTTGAGGAGCTGGAGGGCGCACATCGTCTCGGAGAACGGGGTCTTGGCGTCGGGCCAGTGCACGAAGTAGAAGTCGATGTAGTCGGTGCGGAGGTTGCGCAGCGAGCTCTCGACCTCCCTCATGATGTTCTTGAACGAAGAGTCGCGGTCATAGCCGGCGGCGCTGGTGATTAGGCCAACCTTGGTCGAGAGCAGGTAGCTCTCTCTGTCGACGCCCCTGAGCGCGTTGCCGACGACCTTCTCGGACGTGCCGTTGCCATAGCACGGCGCGGTGTCGATGAGGTTGACGCCGTGATCGAGCATGGTGCGAATGGCGGACATGCTGGCGTCGTCATCGTTCTCACCAAAGGAGTCGCCGCCGATCGCCCAGGTGCCCACCGCAAGCTGGGAGACGTCGACGTCAGAGTTCTTGAGGTGCGTGTAGCGCATATTGTTTCCCCTTCTAATAGGACGGCACACGTCGAAAGCGCTCGAACGCGTGCCGCCGGGAATTACCTTGAACAAGCTTCGGATATCCCTGAAGCCGCCTTACACGATGCCCACGAGGCCGAGGACGAGCGCGAGAACCATGACGCCAACCAGGATGATGTTGACGTTGACGTTCTTCTTGCGCAGGAGCCACAGGACGACGAGCGTGAGGACCAGGGGCACGAGGCCCTTGAAGATGGAATCGAGGTAGGTCTGGATCATGACCGGGTCAGAATCCTGAACCGGGATGGACAGGATCGTGTTGAACTTGACGTTCGCCGCGGTCATGGCGCCGATCATCACGAGGCCGATCGTGGAGGTGGCCTTGGTGATGAGCTTCATGAGGCCGCCCTCGTACATCTCGGAGATGAAGTTGGTGCCCATGTTGAAGCCGAGGTAGGTCAAGAAGTAACGGCAGAGGATCGACGGGATGTTGTAGATCAGCAGGAACATGATGGCGCCGAGGGGCGAGCCGCTCATGGCGAGGTTGATGCCAATGCCGGCGGCGATGACACGCAGGACGCCCCAGAAGATTGCGTCGCCGATACCGGACATCGGGCCCATGAGGGAGACCTTGATACCGTCGATGGACTCGGTATCGAAGTCATCGTGCTCGGAGTTCTCCCTCTCCATGGAGGCGACGAGGCCCATGGCGAACGTGCCGACGTTCTGGGTGATGTTGTACCAGGTCGTGTGACGCTTCATGGCGTCGGCGCGAGCCTCGGGGTCATCGGCGTAGTAGCGGTTAAGAGCGGGCTGGATGGAGTACAGCCAACCATCGGCACCAGCCTTGACGGAACCGCCGGCGCCGGAAGCGAACACGGTGAAGGAGCGCAGGAAAATGCGGTTGAGCATCTTCTTGTCTTCAGGGCTCACATTCTTGATCAGGTTGCTCATGCGAAGAAATCCTCCTCGTCGCTGGTTGCAGAGTCGCCGGAAACGGCCTGGGTGGCCACGCCCTTCTTGGTGAGGTCGAAGATCTCCTTGTCGCGGAGGCCGGAGGCGATCGCGATGATGACGCCAAGAACCGCGATGGCGATCATCGGGAGGCCGAGGTACTGGTAGAGCGTAAAGCCCAAGAAGAAGTAGATGCTGAGCTCGGTGCTCCAGAGCATCTGGAGCAGGAGCGCCATACCAACGGCGGGCAGGAGGGCACCCACGGCGTTGAGGCCGTTCATGACATTGGCCGGAATCTGGTTGACAATGGCGGCAACGGGCTCGGCGCCAAGGTAAACGCCGAGGAAGGCGATGAGTGCAAAGGCGGCGTACTTAACAAACCACAGAACGTAGTGCTGGAAAGCAAGGCCCTTCTCGTTACCCTCGGCGGCCATCTTGTCGAGGGTGCCAGCGAAGAACGCAAGGAACACGTTGTTCATGAAGATCGAGAGGAACGCGGTGACGACGCCCACGGGAACAGCCAGCGTGATGGCGGCGCCCTGATCGATGCCGGCGCCAACGGTGAAGGCGACGGCGAGGGCGGTCGCGGTAACGGGCTCGGCGGAGATAGCGCCACCGATGTTCACCGCGCCCATGAAGATCGCCTCAAGAGAGGCACCGATGATAACACCGGTCTTGACGTCGCCCATCAGGAGGCCTGCAACAAGGCCAACAACAAGAGGACGCTCGATCATGCACTGACCGAGAAGCCAGTTACCACCGTAGCAAATCAGCACGGTCAACCAGGCCATTAATGCCAACCCAATCATTTGACTTCCTTTCTTTCATTTCATTTGGCCGCCTGGCCAAATCCCCTTATTTCCCCGCCGCCTCGATCAGACTCTTGAGAGAAGTCTTGGAATTGGACGGGATAAGCTGATGGAAAACCGGAATACCCTGCTCGCAAAGCTCCTTCGCGGCCTCGAGCTCATCCGGGTTGAGCATGATCGTGGAGTTGAGGGCGACCTTGCTATCCGGATCGGACTTGTCGAAGCGGCCGACGTTGGCAACGTTCACGCCCTCAATCTTGCCCGGCGCGCCCTTAACGAGCTCAAGCACGTCACGCACGCAGTTGGTGAGCGCGAAGATGCGCATGGAGTCCGCGCGCGGATCGTTCGCGATGCGGCAGGCATCCGGAACGTCCTTGACGAGGAGTTTCTGGCCCGCCGGCGTACCCATGGAAAGCGTCATGCGAAGGGCGTCGCTCTCCACGGCGTGCTTGTTGGCGACGATGATCCTGGTGGTGTTGAGCTCCTTGGTCCACACCAGGGCGACCTGTCCGTGAATCAGACGGTCATCGACTCGAACCTGAACAATCATTGCTTCCTCTCTCTACTTGTTAGTACTCTCTAATCAAAGAAGTCTCCCTCGGACTCCTCGTTGTCCGCGGCCTTGCTCGGAGGCTCGACGACCTGCATCGTCGCCCTCGCCAGCTCGACGCTCTGCTTGATCGAATCTGCCGTGACCGGCTCGGCGCCGAGGAGCGTCTCGATCACGAGGCCGAGGTTCATACCGGTGACGTGGACGATCCCGCGCTTCTCCGGCTCCATAAGGACGACCTTCTGGAAGACGGAACCACCGTAGATGTCGGTGAAGATGATGGCCTCGTCCTCAGGGCCCACCGAGTCAATAAAGGCCTGGATGCGAGGGGTGAAATCGGAGTCGTCCACGTAGCAGTCAACTGCCTCCACCATGTCCGCCATGCCGGTCAGGATTCCGATCGAGCTCCTGATTCCGCTTGCGAGGTGGCCGTGCGACGCGACAAGAACTTTCTTCATCGAGTCTCTCCTAGAGCGAATAGTGGTTGGGGTTCAGAAGCTGGATCTTGCTGACGACGAACGCGCGCATGTCGGGGGCGGCGTCCATCAGGAGGCCTATGCCGTTGCCGTCGTTCTTACCGGAGTTGATGTCCTTCTCGAAGGCGCGGTACATGGAACGGAAGTACTCCGTGGCGATGTTGAACTTACTCATGCCGAGGTTCACGGCCTCCTGGAGCTGCTCGTCGGGGATGTCGGAGCATCCGTGCATGACGAGGGGGACGCTGACGGCCTCCCTGCAGGCCTTGATGCGCTCCATGTCGAGGTTCGGGACCTTGACATAGGGGCCGTGGGCATTGCCGACGGCGATGGCGAGCGAGCCGCAACCGGTGCCCTCGACAAACTCCTCGGCGAGGTTCGGGTCGGTGTAGTGGTCGCTGTTCACGAAGTCGTTGGCGTCAGAGCCGTTGCCGACATGGCCGAGCTCGGCCTCGATGTCGACGTCGAAGATCTTGGCGACCTGGACGACGTCCTTCGTGAGCTGGAAGTTCTCCTCATAGGGAAGTGAGGAGCCGTCGACCATGACGGATGGGAAGCCGGCCTTGACGCCCTTGACGGCGATCTCGTAACCAGCGGAGTGATCCTGGTGGACGGCGACGGGCACGCTCGCGCGCTCGGCGTAATAGCGGGCGGCGAAGGCGATGATGTCGAGGGCGCAGTGGTCCTCGAAGCCAGGCCAGTACTGGATGATGATGGGCATGTGCTCATCCTCGGCGGCCTGGATCGCATAACGGATGGTCTCCGTATTGATGACGTTAATCGCGGGCACGCCATAGTGGTGCTCGGTCGCATGTTGAAGAAGCTCGTTGACCTTGATGAGTGACATCTTTGTCTTCCTTTCACCTGAATAATCATTGGATCGGACAGTTCTCAGCTCGTCAGCTGGTTGAACACGAAGCGAAGCGCGAGGCAGGCAGGCGCTTGCGAGGCGCGGTGGAGCCTATGCGGCCGCCTGGCCCTCAGGCTGCGGAGCCGCGCTTCGACGCCATAGCACGTACGCCACAAGAGCAGCGACTGCAGCAATCGTTGAAGCGAGGGCGAAGGCCAGGAAACCCGCGTGCGTGCCGAGCGCATCGCACGCCCAACCGCCAAACAGGTTCGCAACCACGACGGACAGACCGCTCTGGACCATCGCGAAGGCGCTCTGACCTCGAGCGCGACAATCCTTGTAAGTGTGGTTGGCAATGTAGGTAACGCAGGAGTAGTAGACGGTCATGTAACTCACGCTCTGCAGCAGCTGGCCGCAGACCATGACCGGGACGATGCCGGTGCCCACAAGCACGAGCCTGAGCGCCGCCATGAAGCAGGAAAAGATCAGGAGGTTCATCTCGCCGAAGCGCCTGACCAGCTTGGAGGAAACGAGCAGGATGGGGATCTCGCTCGCAGCGGAGACCGCACTCAGGACGCCCACGAGGTTCTGACCCTCGCCAAGCTCGACCGCGTAGCGGCCCAAGAACGCCCCGATGAAGCCAATCGCGGCCGAACTGATGAAGGCGAAGACCAAGACGAAGGCGATCTCATTGCTGGTGAACAGCGAGAGGAGGCCCTTTCCGTGGGAGACCTTGGGATCGTCCGCGGCATTGGCGCGAATTCCCGCCTCGGGGAGGCGCCACATGTGAGCCGCGAAGACCACCAGCGCGGCGGAGACCACCGTGAACTGGATTTGAGGAGCCATGTCGAGCAGCCGACCGACGATCAGGACGACGATGGCATAGCCGATAGTGCCACCCATGCGAATGCGAGAAAAGTCCAGGCCAGAGCGATCCGCGAGCTCGATGACGAGGGAGTCGCTCAGGGGCAGGAGCCCCGAGAAAAACGCCGAGAATGCAAAGGTTACGAGAAGGACCGGGACGAACGTCGACGCCAGGTAATACAGCGGAGCGAGTACCGCCGCCGCAAGGCAGAGGGCCACGATGACCGCGCGGCGGCGCCCGAGCTTGTCGGCGATCGTCGACCAGAGTGGCTGGATGGCGAGCGCACACACCGGGGTCGCCGCGAGAAGGATGCCGGTCTGGGCCGCGCTGAGGCCGAGGCTCGTGTAGTGAGCGGAGAGAAACGGCGAGTACACGCCCGCGCAGACCCAGTAGAGGACGTTCGCGAAGAACAGCGAAGTCATGCTTGCGTTTGTCTTGGCGTTGTGCATCGTGCTTCTCCCTTCTTGCTCGCCGGGTGCCTGTCTGGGCTTCGAAGTGATTCACCATCTAGCGTGAAACGGAGTTGCGAGGCGTTGAAACAATGTTCTGTTGTTTCATCGTTTTCGTGCCGTTGTTTCACGGCTCATAAGATAGCAGCTCAAGCTGAGATTGCGCCGAGGAAGTACCGATTTACCGTGAACGGTAGGAAATCAGCGGTGAAACGCTATTTCACCGCTGATGAAACATTTTGCTTATTTTTCACCTCTCTTGACCTAAGATACAAAGCAAGCTAGGACCAAGGAGTAACCATGGATAAGACAGGGGATGTGCTCAGCCACATCTGCGCGGTCATGAGCAGCCTATCCCCCTCGGAGAAGGCAATCGCAACGTATGTGCTCGACCACCCGTCGGATGTCGCAACGATGACCGTCCGCGAACTCGCCGCAGAAACCGGTACGTCACCGGCGTCTGTTTCGAGGTTCGCAAGGACGCTTGACTACCGAACCTATTCGGACATGCGTCTGGCGCTCGGCATATCCATCAGCAGGGCCTCCGGCGAGGAAAAGGCCACGGGCGGCAAGGTTACTCTGGACGACGTCGAGGGCTCCATTAAGTACGTCCTGTCTCACAAGGTCAAGGAGCTCTCCCAAACCGCCTCGCTCATTGACTCCGATGACTTTTCGGCAGTCGTCAATCTGCTCCACAACGCCAACCTCGTCCTGATTGCGGGCGTCGGCAACTCGATTAGCATGGGCGTAAACGCGGCGTTCAAGCTCTCACAGGTTGGAGTCAGGGCGTTTTGCCCCAGCACCACCGATGCCATGGTCTCCGCCGCAACCAGCCTCAAGGAGAATGACATCCTGCTCGTCATTTCGACGTCCGGATACTCGAAGCGCCTCGTCAACATATTCGACTCTGCCGAGGATTCGAACACCCCCATCATCATGATCACAGACAACCCAGATACGCCGCTCGCGAAGCGTGCCACGTATATCATCCGAGCCATCTCGCGAGATCAGGCCATCACCGGAACCGAGGTCGCCTTCTCGCACAGCTCGATCAACTTCGTCATCGAGCTGCTGTTCCTCTTCCTGACCTCTTGCTGGGATGACCCGGCAGAGCTTAACAGGATCATCTCGAAGAATCTCTTGGGAGACAGGCAATACAGCTAGGACGACGCACACCGGCGCACCGACGCCCAGACCGAAACGGGAGGACCCCTTGATAAAGCTCATCCTCGCAGACATGGACGGGACCCTGCTGCCGTTTGGCTCAAGGGTCGTATCGGAGCGCACGCACAGCGCGATTCTTTCGGCGCTTGATGCGGGCATCGCGTTCGGCCCCGCAAGCGGCCGCGACTACGCCGACCTGGCCGATGCCTTTGACGGCGACGCGCGCTGTTTCTCGACCGGCATCATGGCCAACGGAAAGAAGGTCTTCTCCAGCGGCGAACTCGTGTTCAAAAAGACGCTCTCGACGGAGGCCCTCGTCAAGCTCGATAGCGCCGTACGCCCCTACGCGGGGACGTCACTCTGGCTAGTCGCCGATATCGATGAGACAGGCAAACGCTGCGAGCAGTTCCTCTGCGCCGTCGAGCCTGGCGACGAATTCGCCCTGGAAATCGTTAAGGACTCCGGAAGAGACATGGCGCTCGGAGACGTGCCCACGAACCGTGACGTCATCACCGCCGGCATCTTCGTCAACGTCAGCTCCGCCCCGACGGAAGTCGTTCGGAGTCGATGCAAGGAAGCCTGCCCAGAGCTTGATTTCCCCTCGCCCGTCCCATTCTTCCTCGATGTTGTTCCGGCTGGCTGGAGCAAAGTAAACGGACTCGACGCGCTTCTCGGCAGCCTTGGGGTCACGCTGGACGAGGTCGCTTTTATCGGAGACTCGGAAAACGACGTGACGCTCCTCGAAAAGGTGCCGAACTCCTACGCAGTCGCGGGCGCGATGCCAGAGGCGAAGGCCGCGGCCCATCACCTGATCGGGGACGCAGCCGAGGACTCCGTCGCGAAGCTCATCGAACAGATTGTCCAGCAGCGAGGCTAGGGTTCCGCCAGCGTGGCATGCGCCGCGTGCCTCGTCATCCGTTCGTGGCGCGCTACCTCGTGACGATCCAGAGCGTGGCCATCGTCGCGACGCCGATGCCTACGATGAGCGCGACCCACAGGACGCGGACCACGAGGTTCATGTCGCCCGCCACCACCATGTCGTTCGCGTGCCAGAACCAGCTCTCGTTTCCCTTGCGCATGATGCCCTCCCTTGGCCTCGATTACGCCATCTATGGCCGAGCAATCGCAGGTCACGTGCCGTGGATTTGCCCTACGCCCAGCTTTCAGTTCTGTAAGGCGGCGGGAGCCTGTGCGAGACCCCGAGTCCTGAGGCTGTTGCAATGAAAATGGGAATCAAGGAGCACGCATCAATCATATGGGTTCCTTTCGGGGGCGATGGCAAACGAAGCATCCATCATATAATGGAGCGACGCAACCAGAGAGGTCACCCATGGAATTTTACGCAAGCTGCCCCGAGGGCTTTGAGTCCGCACTCGCCGATGAGCTTAAACGCCTCGGGCTTTCGCATGTCCGCCGCCTGAAAGGCCGCGCTACGTTTGAGGGCGAGCTCGAAGAAGGCTACCGCGCCTGTCTGTGGTCGCGCCTGGCGAGCCGCGTGTTCGTGGTACTCGGGCGCTTTGAGGCGCAGGATGCCGATGAACTGTACGATAGCGTTTACGACATCGCCTGGGAGAGCATCGTCCGCCCCGGCGCCACCATCGCCATTACCGCCCGCGGCGTGACCGAGCAGCTGCGCAACACGCGCTTCTCGGCCCTGCGCGCCAAGGACGCATTGTGCGACCGCTTGGCCGAAACCACGGGCCGTCGCGCCGATGTCGACGCCGCCGATCCCGATGTTCACCTGCTGCTTTCGCTGCGTCAGCGCCGCGCGAGCATCAGCCTGGACCTTTCGGGCGACCCGCTGTTCAAACGCCTACCGCCCGCAGCGACCCGCGCCGGCGAGGGCGCGCACGTGCTGCGCCCCGACTACGCCGCCCTGGTGCTGGCGCAGGTCGGCTGGACCGCACTATGCGAACGCGAGCTGACGGCCGACGATTACGAGAACGAAGCCCTTCCCATGCTGATCGATGCCTCGTGCGCCGGCGGCGGTCTGCTGCTGGAGGCCGTGAACATTCTGACCGACCGCGCCCCGGGCGCCGCACGCGAGCGCTGGGGCTTTGAGGGCTGGCAGCTGCACGATGCCGCCCTGTGGGAGCAGCTGCTTGCCGAGGCGCGCGAGCGCGAGGCGGCAGCGCGCGAGCGCCAGGCGCGCATCGTGGCCGTGGATGTTGACCCCGCCGCCCGTAAGACCGCTGAGCGCATGGTTAAATGTGCCGGCTACAAGCGCTTTGTCGATTTTTGCGCCGCCAAGTCCGCCACCGTACTGGACCACGCGGGCGCTGTCGCCGGCGCCGCCGTGGTCGCGGATACGACCGAGACACCGCTTTCGCTCATGCACGACGCCATGACGCTGGTCGGCGAGCTGCGCCGCGCGCCCGAACTCGCTTCGGCACCGGTCGCCGCGCTCACCCACGACGGATTGCTGGCCCGCGCGCTCCACACCGAGCCCGAGTGCTCGATCGCCGTCATGCCCAACAACGAAGAGGCGACCGTCGAAGTCTGGCCCTCGCTCGACCACGCCGCCGCAGCGTTTGAGGCTGCGACCAGTGCGGATGCCGAGGCCGAGATTGCGGATGCCAACGAAGTCAACGATGAAGCCGCCGCTTCCGCCATGCCCGAACCTGCCGCCACACTCGACCTGGGTGACGGCAAGCCGCTGCCCGTGCTCATCCCCGAGTCCGAGCAGTTCGCCAACCGCCTGCGCAAGGACGCACGCCTGCGCCGCAAGTGGGCCAAGCGCGAGGGCGTGAGCTGCTACCGCGTCTACGATGCCGACCTGCCCGACTACTCCGCCGCCATCGATCTGTACGAGGGTTGCCCGCAGACGCCGGGCCGCTGGCTCGTCATCGCCGAATATGCCGCGCCCAAGACCATCGACCCCGCACTGGCCCAGGCCCGTATGCTCGATATCCTGGCCATCGCGCCGCGTATCCTAGATATTCCCGCCGAGCATGTGCACGCCAAGGCCCGCATGCGTTCGCGCGGCGGCTCGCAATACGGCAAGCAGGGCGCCGGCAAGGGCGGCTCGGGCGAGCGCGCCAATATCGCGCGCCGTCGTCTGCCGCTCATCGAAGAGGGCGGCCTCACCTTTGCCGTCAACTTTGACGACTACCTGGACGTGGGCATCTTCTTGGACCACCGCGTCACCCGCAACCTGGTGCGCGAGCACGCCAAGCAGGCGCGCCGCTTCCTCAACCTGTTTGCCTACACCGGCACCGCCACCTGCTACGCGGCCGATGGCGGCGTCGAGGAGACCGTGACGGTCGACCTCTCCAACACCTATCTGGACTGGGCCGAGCGCAACATGCGCCAGAACGGCTTTGTGGGGCCTCAGCATCATTTTGTGCGCGACGACGTGCTCGCCTGGATTCGCGACCAGCGCCAGACGCGCAACCGCTGGGACCTGATCTTTGTCGACCCGCCAACGTTCTCGAACTCGTCCAAGATGGGCCGTCGCACCTGGGATGTCCAGCGCGACCATGTTGAGCTTTTGGCCGGCGTATCGCGCCTGCTCGCGCAGGGCGGCCATGCCATCTTTAGCTGCAACCTGCGCGGCTTCCGCCCCGAAACGCGCAAGCTCGCCCGCGCGGGCGTGGTGCTGGAGGACATTACGGCGCAGACCATCCCCGAGGACTTCGCGCGCAACCAGAAAGTGCACCACTGCTACATCGTGCGCCGCCTGCCCATCGAGGACGCCATGGCCGAGGTCGGCTTTAGCGCCGAGGAAATTGCCGAGCGCGTCGAGGAACTGCGCAACCCCGAGGCCCGCAAGACACGTGCGGCAGTACCCGCGCACGCGCAGGCCGGCAACGGCAAGTCCAACTTTGCCGGCAAGCCCTTCCCCGCCGGCAAGCCCAAAAAGAAGAAGTTCTACGCCAGCAAGCCCAAGGGCAAATAACAAAGTTGCGGTGGAATACGGACTGTTTTGCCTGGAGTTAGGCAAATTTAGACCGTATTTCACCGCAACTCATATTGGGATGGTGGTTGGCGATCTAGCCTTGGGTGACCAGGCGATAGCCGATGCCCACATGCGTCTGGATATAGCGCGGATGCGCGGGGTCGGACTCGATTTTCTTGCGCAGCGTGCCCATAAAGACGCGCAGGCTCGCCAGGTCGCTCTTGGTCGCCGTGCCCCAAATCTCGTGCAGGATAAACTGGTGCGTCAACACCTTGTCGGCGTTGTGCGCCAGCAGACACAGGAGCTTGTACTCGATCGGCGTCAGGTGCAGTTCCTCGCCATCCATCATGGCAATGCCGGCATCAAAATCGATATGCAGCTCACCGGTATCGAACGAGCCCTCGGAGGCAACGCCGCCCGTTTGCGCATACGAAAGGCGCCTGAGCGTCGTGCGAATGCGCGCGAGCAGCTCCTCGACCGAAAACGGCTTGGTCAGGTAATCGTCGGCACCAGCATCGAGCGCGCGGATCTTGTCCGCGTCCTCGCTGCGCGCCGAGACCACGATGATCGGCATGCCCGACCACGTGCGCACCGACTCCACCACCTTGACGCCGTCCATATCGGGCAGGCCCAGGTCGAGCAGCACAATGCTCGGCGCCTGCGACGAGGCGGCGGCGATGGCGGCATGTGCGGTCTCCACGGCCATATGGCGCAAGCCGTGCGCCTCGAGCGCGGCGACGATAAGGTTGCGGACGGCGGGATCGTCCTCAACGACCAAGATGAGCGGTTTCACGGCAGAGTTCGGCACGGCGCTACTCCTTATCAAACGAAACATCGGCGGCGGGAAGCTCAATCGTAAAGACCAAGCCGTGCGGGTCCGCCGCGGCAACCTCTATGCTACCGCCATGCGCCAACGCAATGGAGCGGCAGAGCGAAAGACCCAGGCCCACGCTGCGATGGCTGTCGGCAAGACCGTGGTTGGCGGTGTAGAACGACTCAAAGATTCGCTCGCGGTCCTCGGGTGCGATGCCCGGCCCGTCATCGGCAACCGAGCACGCCACGCGTCCGCCGTCGACGTCAATCGAGATCACGATATGCGAGCCCTCGGGCGTATAGGTGATGGCGTTGTTCACCAGGTTTACCACCAGCTGCACCATCAGGCGCGCGTCGACGTTGACGAGCGCCGGCTCATCGCACGCCACCACCTTAAGGTCGTGCTCGCGCACGGCCGGATTTACATGGCGCAGTGCCTCCTCGACGATATCGTCCATAAGCTCGAGCGTTGTCGACAGATGCATGCCGCCGCCCTCGAGCTTGGTGATGGCAAGCAGGTTCTCGACGGTGGCGTTGAGCCACAGCGCATCCGAGCGAATGGATAGCAGCAGGCCGCGGCGCGTCTGGGCATCGAGCACCGCGGTGCCGGTCGAACCCTGATCGAGCAGCACGTCGGCATTACCCGAAATACTGGTAAGCGGCGTGCGCAGATCGTGCGAGATGGAGCGCAGCAGATTGGCGCGCAGCTGCTCATTTTTGGCAAGCACCGCCGCCTCCTCGCGGGCCTCCATGGCGCGGGCGCGATCGAGTGCCAGCTCGCCTTCGCTCACGATGGCATCGGAAAGTGTCCGCTCCTCGTGCGTCAGCACGTCGGGCTCGGCAACGATAGCCAACACGCCCACCACCGAGGCGGGATCGCCCGCGCGCACCATGGTGTCGCCCGAGCGCACGGTCAGGTAGATGCCGTAGAACGCCGAGCCGCCGTAGGTGGCATCGAGCGGCGTTCCCACATAGGCGGACGCCGAGAGCCGCGGCGGCATCTGCGGCGCCAGTTCATGCACCGGCGCGACATCGCCCACGGCCGTGTATGTCGCACGCGGCAGCAGGTCATCGCCCTCGGCGTCGGCGCTGTACCACACGACTGGACAGCCCGAAAGACGTGCCAGCTGCGTTGCCATAGCATGGACAATCTGCTGCTGATCGGCGCAGCGCTGCAGCATGCGGTTGGTCTCGAGCACCATCTGCGTGCGCCGGTCGCTGGCGGCGGCCTGCGCCAAGGCACGACGCAGGGCAAGCGAAATCGAGCTCGACACGAGCGAGACCGAAAACATGATGAAGAACATGCCAGGATAGACGCGGTCGATAAACGACAGCGAGTAGCGCGGGTCGACAAACAGGAAGTTGTAGAGCGCCACGGCGGCAGCCGAACTCAGCAAGCAATACAGGCGGCTCCAGGTAAAGAACGCGCACAGCTGCACGGCGAACACATAGACGATCATGATGCTCGGCGCGAGACCCGGATGGTCGAGCAGCGCGCCCACAATCGTCGCCGCGACCAGCAGCCCCGCCGATACGCAGGCGTCATACAGAGGGCTGCGACGCGTCAGCGTCGTGCGCCGCCACCAAAAGTTCTCGGCAATATCGCCGTCCGCATGGACGTCCATCAGCGCCCCGCCCCTCTCTCAAAAGCAAAAACCACCACAAAGGGGACAGTGAACTGCGCCCCGAAACTTGGACTGAATAAATAGCGACTACGCCGCAAGGGCCC
>CAKXKM010000002.1:0-10086 GCA_934876235.1 Collinsella sp. AF02-46-1
ACCCCGAGCCCCGCGGCGCGGGCCCGCCTCACGGCGAGGGACCCTATGTTGCGGAACTGGTCGACGACGACGAGCGTGCCGGCGGGCGCGGAGGCGAACAGCGCGTCGAGCTCGGCCTCCCTGTTGCGGACGGGGGCGCTGGCCAGCACCTCCCCGTCGCGGTCGACCAGGCAGGCCCAGTGCGATGACTTGCCGACGTCCAGGCCGAGCACGGCCGCGGGCCTGGTGGATGTCGCTTTCACGGTGGTATCCTTCCGGTAGTCGTTCGACCGGATGGCCTCCCCCTCGGCACTCACATTACCAGCCGCGGCGCCTGCCCGGCACTTTCCTATCAGCCGTCGGGGGCGGCGCGTCCCGCGCCGGCAGCACCCAACGGGCCCTCTCGGGGGCAGGGACGTTCGGCCGTGCGCGGGCGCCCGGTCGGCGGCCCGTTCTGGGCGCGCCTCAATCGTAGCCCGAGACGGTCCCGGGCTGACAATTTCGACTGTAATGGACGTTCTTAAACGACTACCCAATGACTACTCTGTGGTGTCATCGTCCTCGGCAAGTTGGGGGAACACGGCGTCCTTGGGCATGGTGACCTTCGTCAGCGAGGTGAGCTTTTTGCCCAGCGACGTGTCCGTCTTGACCAGGTCGCTGAGCGTCACGATCTTGTAGCCGTCGGCGACAAGGCCGTCGATGATCTGCGGCAGCGCCTCGAGCGTCTGCTCGGCGCATTCGTCTCTATCGGTGAGCAGCACGATATTGCCCGGCGTCACCGAATCGAGCACCGTTGAGACCTGCTCGTCGGCACCGTTGAGCAGCCAGTCGCCCGAGTCAATATTCCACGAGACCACGGCGGAGACCAGGTCCATCGCATCAATCCAGTTTTGCTCGTCAAAGGCAGCGTAGGGAGCACGCAGCAGCATCGTCTTCACGCCGGTCGCCGACTTAATCGCATCGGTGCCTTTCGTGATCTGTTCGCGTACCGTCTCACGGTCCTGACCCTTGAGCGAATCGTCGCTGTAGCTGTTGGATCCGATCTCGCACCCGGCATCGACAATCGCCTTGGCCGTGGCAGGCGAGGCCTCGGCCGCATCGCCCGAAAGGAAGAACGTCGCGGTAACGCCCTTTTCCTTGAGCACCTGCAAGATCTGTTTGGTGGCGCCGCTCGGACCCTCGTCAAACGTCAGCGCCACGTACTTTTTGTTGCCCTTGGGCGCCACGCTGGCGCACGCAACGACGCAATCGGTGGCGGGCACAACCTCGCCGCGGTCCTGCGTCTTGCCCGACTGCTCACCAACCCACACCTCGGAGCGGCCCTGGACACCCCATGTCTGCACATACTCGATAGCGCCCGTGCCCTCGACCTTGAGCTTGGGCTCGATAACCGTAGCCTGAACCTCGTGCTTCTCGTAGGTGTTACGGCCATCCTTGACCGTCACCTTCTCGCCGCCCTCAAGTTCGCGGCTATCCCATTTGCCCTGTTTTATGCGCTTGCCGTCCACCTTAACCGACAGCTTTTCGCCGCCATGGCGCTTGAGCACGCTGTCATCGACGGCCAGCAGGTCGCCTGCGTCGTAGGTATCGGTCAACTCCTGGTCGTCGATGAGATTCTGCAGCGTAGAGCCCACGCGCACCGCGGTCTTTTGCCCGTTGAGTTCCACGTCCACGCTGCGGTTGACGTAGCCCACGACGGCAGCGATAAACAGCACGAGCGCACAGCCCACGGCAATGAGCGCATAGGGCAGACGGGACGGTCGGCGCGGCGAGCGCCCGTTGCCGATGCGCGCGCTGCGGTCGCTAAACCCGCGGCTATGGTTGAGGTACATCGCGCCGGGCTTACGGCGGCGACGGCGCTGACCGCTGGGCAGCTGCCCCAGGTCGCGGCGCGCCGTCGGACGCGCACCCGAACGCCCGTTTAAGTTGGATCCGTTTTGGCGCATGTGCCCTCCCCCATAAACACAGCAAGCCGGAGCAACAGGTCTCCGGCTTGCCTCCCATCATTTGGTACGTCGCTATTTTGTAGCTTTTGACGAGCCTCCGCTCGCCTTTTGGTATTCGTCCTTAAAGGCCTTGAACATGCCGCGCGTCTTGCCGAGCTGCTTGCCCAGTGCGCGACTGCCTTTGTCCACGGCGACCGATCCCTTGTCGTCGAGCACCTTGGCGCCCTTTTTGACCTTGTCGCCCACCACGACGCTGGCCTCGGCGGCCTTGGCGGCCGCACCGCCCGAATACCCAAGCGACTTGACCTCGTCCGAGACGACCATCGCGCCGTTCTCGTAGCCGCGTAGCATCGTCGGCGGCACCTGCGTGTCACCAACCAAAACACTCGAAGCAGCACCGGCGGTCACATAGAATGCCTGCACGATGCCCGAGCGCGGCTTGAACTCGACGTCCGAGCAATAGCCCACGACGTCGCCCGATTCCGTGCGCACGTCCATACCGACCCAGATGATGCAATCGTCCAGGTTGATGTCGAGGCGCTTGGCGGCGGCGGCATCGTACGTGTCCTTGACGTCATCGACCGCAATGGCGCCCTCGTAGACACCAATGGCGTCGAGCGCTACGAATCGGTCGGGACGCTCGATCATGCCCGCGATATCGGACTGGCGGACCATAAAGCCGACCACGCGCGTACCGCCCGGGGTAAAGACCGGAAAGTGAATCTTTCCGAGCTTTTTAGGGCTGCGCGGCGTGCCGTCCTTTTTGGTGCGCTTGTCCTCGGTAGGCTTGCGATAGATCTTGGCGCCGACAAAATCCCCGGCGCGCATTATGCCTCGGTCGAGGGCTCCGCAGCCTCGGCATCAGCCTCGACGGCGTTCTCGACCACGACGTCGGCGGCAGGCGTCACGTTGCCGCCCGAAATGGCGTCGTTGAGCTGCTCGCGCAGCTGGTCCATGCGCTCGCGGGCCAGGTCGACCTTGGCGCGTAGGTCGTCAGTCTTGGCGTCGACCATCGGGCCAAAGTCATTCACCGCGGCACGGGCCTCCTCGGCGCTGTGCTCGTAGGTGTCGCGCATATTGTCCCAGGCGTCGTTGGCGATATCGGCAGCCATGGCGCGGGTCTCGGCGCCCGAGCGCGGGGCCAGAGCAACACCGATAATAGCGCCAGCAGCAGCACCAAAAAGTGCGCCGGAGACAAAGCTGAAAGTCTTACCCATGATCATTCCTCTCCTGCGGGCACGTCGGTGCCCACCGTTTGAATGCTGTCCATTATACTCGCAGCGCATCACTTGCCGCTCCGCTCATCTGCGTACGGCAAAGGCGCAGGTACGTGATGGTGATAAACGCGTAGGCCTACTCCTGAGGCACAGCCGGCATGGCCACCGTGGCACCCGGGTCCTCGCCGGCGCCGTCCACGAGCGGCAGGCCGCCCTCATGCGCAGGTCCTGCCGGAACCGTCGCCGCACCGCCAAAGACGGCAGCGGAGGCCTCGTGGTTCTCGGCAACCGCGCCCTCGGTATCAATCGCCACCTGGGGCTCGTCGTCAAAGTTGGGGACGCCCTGGGGCTCGGTGGGAACGGGCTCGGCGGTCGCATCGGCAACGGGCTCGGCGTCGACCGGCACATCGCCCTCGTCAGCGCCCTCGTCCTCGGCAGCATCTTCGCCGTTCGCAGCGGCGACGGCCTCGTGAGGATCCTTGCCCTCGGCCTCGGCGCGCATGCCCAGCACCAGGTTGCGCAGGCCCGCGACCGTGCCTTCCACGTCGGGGGCAGGCTGGTCGGCGTGCAGGTACGCCCAGTCCATCATAAAGGTGGCCGACGACAGCGCACCGATGGCCAGTGCGTCGTCGGGACACGAAAGCTCGACCTCAAAGACACGCTCGTCATGCTCGCTTACGCGCGTGCGGCCGCACGAAATGCTACCGGCAAGACCGGTCTCGTTCATGAGCTCGACCGTCACGTGCTCCAACAGGTGGCAGAGCTCGGTCTGACCCATGCAGTCCTGGAACTCGCGGCCGGAATCACCCAGGCACAGGTGCTTGGCAATCGCGGGCACCAGGTAGTACACGCGCGCCGTGGCCTCGATGTCCTCCGAGGTCATGAGCGGCATGCCGGGGTTCACCAGCACATGCGCGCAGATCTTGTCCTCACTGACGGTGACCTTAAGGATGTTGAACAGGCCTGCCATAACTCTCCCCTACTCTTCCTTGTCCTACTCGTCGCCGTCGTGCGGATTCGCGGAACCCGCACCCGACGTCGTCGGCTCGTCTACCGAAGACTCGGAATCCTTCTTATCGGTTTCGGCCGGAGCGATCACGCGAATGAGCGAGATGCGCTGGCCACGCATCGACTGCACTTTAAACTTGTACCCCGCGACCTCAAACACCTCTCCGATGTCGGGCACCGAGTCGCAAAGCTCCAAAATCCAGCCGGCGATGGTCTCATAATCATCGCTTTCCTCGAGCGGCCAACCAAGCTCAATCGCGTCATCGCACGAAAAACGCCCATCGACGAGCCACTCGCGGCGCGAAAGGCGCGTGAGGTACTTGTTGTCGGGGTCGAACTCGTCCTCGATCTCGCCCACGATCTCCTCGACGATGTCCTCGATGGTGATGATGCCGGCCGTGCCGCCGTACTCATCCACGACGACCACGATCTGGTCGTGCGAGGTCTGCATCTCGGACAGCAGCGGCAGGATGTCCTTAGTGTCGGGCACAAAGGTGGCGTCGCGCAAAAAGCCGGCGATGGGCTGGTCGCCCTTGCCGTCGAGCGCGGGCTGGATCAGGTCCTTGATGTGCGCGATGCCGGCGACGTTGTCGGGATCCTCGTGATAGACGGGGATGCGGCTGAAGCCGGTCTGGCGCATGGTAGACAGCACGTCGGCGACCGTCTCGTCGTCCTCGCACATGGTGGTGTCCACGCGCGGCACCATGACCTCGCGGGCAACGGTGTCGCCCAGGTCAAAGATCTCGTGGATCATACGCTTTTCCTCGTCGAGCAGGTCGTCCTGCTCCGAGACCATGTACTTGATCTCTTCTTCCGAGACGTTCTGCCGGTCGTCGGCACTCTTGATGCGCAGAATGCGGGCCAGGCCATCGGAGCAAGCGCCAGTCAGCCACACGAGCGGACGGGCGATCTTTTGGAAAAACGACAACGGTCCCACGACCTGCTTGGACACGCCCTCGGCATTGGCCAGGCCGATGCGCTTGGGGACGAGCTCGCCGATCACGATGGACACGAAGGCGACCGCGACGGTGATGATGACCGGCGCCAGGCCGCGCGCGATGGCGGAGAGCGGCGCGATGCCAAAGCTCATGAGCCACGTGGCGAGCGGGTCGGACAGGCTCGTCGAGGCAACGGCGGACGAGGCGAAGCCCACGAGCGTGATGGCGACCTGGATGGTGGCGAGCAGCTGGTCGGAGTCGGCAGCCAGCTTAATGGCACGCTCGGCGCGCTTGTCGCCTTCCTCGGCCTCATGCTCCAGCACGGCGCGCTTGGCCGTGGTGAGCGCCATCTCGGACATAGAGAAGTAGCCGTTGATGAGGGTCAAAACGAGGGTAGTGATAAGGGAGATGGTTATGTCCATCGGGAGTTTCTCGAACCTCCAAGATTCGGGACGTTGGGTAGTAAGCGTAGGTGACGGATAGGGCAATTGCGCCGGTCGCCCGTGCGAGCGGGGCCGTGGGCGCGGTCGCTAGATTACGAAGAGGATCACCGCCATGAACTGGAAGATGCTGCCGGCGAGCACCCACAAGTGGAAAACACTGTGCAGATAGCGCACGTTTTTGGCGATATAGAACGGCACGCCCGCGGTGTAGCACACGCCGCCGACGGCGAGTAGGGCAAGTGCCACGGGGTTGAGCAGCGACACGAGCTCGGGCAGCTTAAAGACAACGAGCCAGCCCATCAGCAGGTAGACCAGGCCGCTTACCCAGTGCGGCTGGCGCTCGCGCATAAAGCACTCGAGGGCGATGCCGATAATGGCGATGGCCCATACGGCGAAGAACAGCGCAGCGCCGCCGTCGTTTGCGAGCGTGATGAGGCAAAACGGCGTATAGCTGCCGGCTATGAGCAGGTAGATGCAGCTGTGGTCGATGATGCGAAACACGCGCTTGGCGCGCGCGGGTTGAATCGCATGGTAGAGCGTGGAGGCTAGGTATTCGAGGATGATGCTGACGCCATAGACAATTGCCGCGGCCATGTGGGCCGGGCCACCGCCGCGCAGTGCAGCGAATACGATCAGGAGCACCAGACCCGCAATACCCAGCAAGCAGCCGACACCATGGGTGACGGAGTTCATAATCTCCTCGCCCACCGTGTAGTGCGGAACGGCCGCGGCCTTGGGTCGCGGCTTGGAACTGTCGCTCGAATCGGACATGCCGGTTACATCCTCCAACGTAAAGAGTTCTCAACACTATATCAAAGCGTCTGGGTGCGTGCGAAATTTGCACCATACGTGACCCTTTGTTTACCCATTCTTTGCCTGTTGACGCATCAACGGTGAACGTCCATAATGCGCTTGCATTAAATGTTGATGTATTAACATCTTATAGGAAAGCTTCTTATGTCTCAAAACGCACGTTCCCATCGAAAGCTCAAGATAGCCGGCGTCGTTGCGCTGGTGGTTGTCATTGCGCTGCTCGGATTTGCCGGCAACTTTCTGTTTGACTTCGCGCTGAATCCCCGCGCGCCATACACCATGAAGATGATGCAGGACGGCAAGGACGGCAAAGAAAGTGAGCAGCCGGATGCCGAGGGAACCGAGGCGCGGGCGTGGTTTAAAGAGAATCGCGAGAGCAGCGGCCTCACCGCAGATGACGGGACCGAGCTTGCCGCCTGGTATTTTGCTGCGTCGGAGAGCACGCACGACTACGCCGTCTGCCTGCATGGATATACCAACGAGCCCATCGGTATGGCCCGATACGTCAAGCGATTCCACGACCGCGGCATGAACGTACTCGCACCCGCCGCCCGCGCCCACGAGCGTTCCGGCGGTGACTACATCGGCATGGGCTGGCCCGAGCGACTCGATGTCGTCGCGTGGATCGGGCGGATTGTTGCGGCCGATCCCAAGGCGCGCATCCTGGTCTTTGGCGAGTCGATGGGCGCGGCGACTGCCATGAACGTAGCGGGGGAATCTCTGCCCGCAAATGTGAAATGCATTATCGAGGACTGCGGCTATACAAGCGTTTGGGACGAGTTTTCCCTGCAGCTCAAGGATGTATTTGGCCTGCCCAGTTTTCCCTTGCTCGATGTAGCAAACTTGGTGTGCAACGTGCGCGCGGGCTACGACTTTCATAAGGCGAGCAGTGTGGAGCAACTCAAACACGCGACGGTTCCCATGTTGTTCATCCACGGCGACCAGGACACCTTTGTGCCGTACGACATGCTCGACCAAAACTACGACGTGTGCGCCAGCAAGGTCAAGCAAAAGCTCACCATCCATGGCGCCACCCACGCCAAGAGCGCGCAAGTTGACCCCGAGCTCTACTGGAATACGGTCGACGAGTTCCTCGACAAGAATTTTTAAGCAAATAGTACGGTTTACTGGTCTATCTGGCCCCTAGCACTTCCAAAAAGCCGCCCGTGGGCGCTGTGCTCACGGGCGGTTTTTACTAACGTTGCGCTACAAAAGCGCTTGATATGTCCAATAGCTAGACGCTATTTGACCTCGATGAGCTCGTACTCGCTCGTGCCCAGGCCAATCTTCTCGGCATGCGCGATGCACGCGCGCCAGTCGGTGTCGGGATGCGTGATGCAGAAGGGATCCTTGGCCTGCTCGCCCTCCAGATGCTCGTGATTATGCTCCATCTTGGCCGCGCTGTCGGTAAGCTCGGTGTTAGGCAGCGGCTCGGACGCCAGGACGGCGTCGGCGCAGGCCTGGTCGATGGCGACCGGGTCGAAGCTCGCGAACATGCCGATGTCGTTGACGATGGGCGTGTCATTCTCGGGATGGCAGTCGCAGTTGGGGCTGATGTCCATGGCGAGCGAGATGTGGAAGCTCGGGCGGCCGTCGACGATGGCCTTGGTGTACTCAGCGATCTTGTAGTTGAGTACGTCGGCCGCGGCATCATAGTCGGGCTTGATGCAGTCCTGGTTGCACGCCGCAATGCAGCGTCCGCAGCCCACGCAGCGATCGTGGTCGATGGCAGCCACATGAACCGTGCGAGTGCTGCCGTTGGCAAGCTCGCGCTCACGCGTACCGTCAAACGTGATGGCGCTGTGCGCGCATATCTTCTCGCAGGCACGGCAGCCAACGCAGTTGGTGGTATCGACGCTCGGCTTGCCAGCGGCGTGCTGCTCCATCTTGCCGGCACGGCTACCGCCGCCCATACCCAGGTTCTTCATGGCGCCGCCAAAGCCGGCCTGCTCATGGCCCTTAAAGTGGGTGAGGCTAATCACGATGTCGGCGTCCATGAGTGCCTGGCCGATCTTTGCCTCGCGCACGTACTCGCCGCCCTCGACCGGAACGAGCGCCTCGTCGGTGCCCTTGAGGCCGTCTGCGATGATGATCTGGCAGCCCGTGGCATACGGGGTAAAGCCGTTCTGGTAGGCGGTATCGATGTGCTCGAGCGCGTTTTTGCGGCTACCGACATAGAGCGTGTTGCAGTCGGTGAGGAAGGGCTTGCCGCCCAGCTCCTTGACGACATCCGCGACGGCGCGGGCGTAGTTGGGGCGCAAAAAGCTCAGATTGCCCAGCTCGCCAAAGTGAATCTTGATGGCGACGAACTTGTTCTCAAAGTCGATCTGCTCGATACCGGCGCGGCGAATGAGGCGCTTGAGTTTGTCGAGCTGGCTCTCGCGAGCATGCGTGCGCAGGTTGGTGAAGTACACCTTAGCGGGTGCTGCGGGTGCAGTTGCGGTCATAGATCTATCCCCTCGGTCTATATGGCGTTACAGACATAGAGGATGGTACCCGTTGAAGTAGGGTCGAAGTCAAGCACGGCCACTCATTGGGGACAGACTTAAATGAGTGCCGCCAGGGACAGTCCTTGCCAGTCCGGCCGGCGAGCCGGCGGATCGGCAAAGACTGTCCCCAACGACTAGTCATTTAAGAACGTCCCCAATTGCTACTCTTGCACCTTGAGGGCTTCGGCCAGGCCGACGCGCTTGATAGAGCGCGTGTGTAGCAGCGCCACGACCAGGTAGGTCGCAAAGCCAATGCCGACGCATGCAGCCATGGACCAAGCGGGCACGTAGATCTCGATATTGCCGTTGTAGGCGAGCAGCATCGAGCGGAAGATGGCCGTGAGCGAGCCAATAATGACCGGCAGGCTCAGCACGAGCGACGCCGCCACGCACAGCGTGATCGAGCGGATGTACAGATGCGAGATCTCACTATCGCGATAGCCAAAGACTTTCATGTAGCTGATCGAACGGGCACTGTGGTCGATCACCGCTTTGGTCAGCAGGTACATAAACAGCAGGAAGATAAACACCGCGAGCCCGATCATCATTCCGATCATTTTGCTCATCATGCCGATGAACTGGTCACCCACGGCGCGCATGTCGTCGGGCGTGGTGTCGCCGGCAAAGTAACGAGCATCGAGGTCGAGCTTCTCGTTGCTCACATAGCCGTTAAAGTAGGCGGCATCGTTGTCGAACAGCTCGTTAAAGTCATCGATGCTCATATAGATGTTCATGTCCGACTTGGAGCCCCAGGCACAGTCCTTGCCCGCGTACTCAAAGGAATAATGCTCGCCCTCGTACTTGTCGCTGAGCGTGACCTTCTGGCCCTCGCTCCAGCCAAACTTATCGAGCAGACCGCCGCCAAAGACGACGCGGCCATCGCCGATGTTGAGGCCCTTCCAGTAGCGCGAATCGGACGAGATGCCGTAGACAGAAATCGTCTCCTCGCCATTACCGTCGCCACGGTCGTACTGCAGCTGGTAAACGGCATATTTCTCGGCCTGCGCGATTGCGCCCGCGCCGTTGTCGGTCGTATTGACCGGGTGGATATCGTCGTTGTCAGTGTCGATCTTAGAGGCCTTGTCGATCAGATCGATGGCCTCATCGCGGTTGCAGCCGAGGGCATCGGCAAGATCGTCAAGGCGCGCGTAGAGCGCATCCTTCTTGTCCTGGACCTTGGCAAGCGCATCCTGCGCTGCGGTCAGGCTCTCGGCAGACGGAGATGCGGTCGCGGCATCGGCTGCCGTCTGCGC
>CAKXKM010000002.1:10096-29167 GCA_934876235.1 Collinsella sp. AF02-46-1
GCGCTGACCGCCGGCGTCGGTGAGGCCGGTGAGTCTCGCGACGGGGAGTGGACCATGCCGGAATCGCAGATGCCCGGCATCGGCATGATGATCGGCTGGACGTCAGCGGCCCCCGCCGAGCAGCTGCGCCGCATCGGCCGCGCCGTCAAGCTCGTCATCGGCATCCTGGGCGGCAGAAAGCAGCGCGCCGTCAACCGACTGCAAGCGCTCGAGTGCCGACCACTGCTCGCGCTCCTCGGCAGTGCCCTCGAGCTCCAGCGGCGCCTTGAGTGTGTACTGATGCTCGGCGACCAGGCTCGTCTCGAGGTTGTCCGCATAGTGCGTCATCGTGGGCAGGATCGCCAGACCAAAGAGCAAAAGCAGCGACCCAAACGCGATGCCCACGAAGAGCGTGGCGAAGTTGCCCAGGTTGCGCAGGAAGACGCGCAGGCGGAAGCGCGAGACAAAGCCCATGCGCTCCGGCAGCTGCAGGCCGCGCTTGGTGCCCGATTTGCCGCTCGCCTCGTGACGAAGGAACTGCAACGGCGTCTTGCCCATCTTGCGAAGCAGGCCCACCAGCGTGATGAGGATGAGCGCGGCGGCGGGAACCACGGCGCACTTCACAAAGATCTCCCAGCTCCAGTACACCTGGAAGGGCGGCAGGCTGTACGAGCCGTAGTAGAGACCGCGCATGGGCTCGGTAAAGAACGCAACGCCGAGAGCGGTGCCCAGTAGCGCCGCGGCCACGCCTACGATGGCGGGAAGCGCTAGGTAGTGCAGCACGATTTCGCGACGGCGATAGCCGCTGGCGAGCAGCGTGCCGATGATGGCGCTCTCCTCCTCGATGGTGGCGTCGGTGAGCACCACAAAGACAAACGCCATGATCACGATGATGATGTCGAGCAACGTCATCCACATCATGGAGTCGCCGTCCACGTCGTCGCGCGCATAGCCAATGCCCTGATTGGAATCGGCATCGATCAGATCGTCCACGCGCGCATCGGCATCGGTCAGCGCCTCGACCATATCCTGCTCCGCATCGATGCGATCCGCGGTGGGGAGATCGCGATCGGTAAAGGTAAAGGAGTAGGTGTAGGCAGGCGCGCCGCCGGCGTCCTCAAGCGCGGCAAAGCCGGCGTCGGTGACCTCGGCCACGCCGTACGTGATGGTGTTCACCGTAAAGTCCGAATTGTCGAGGAACAGCGCCTGGCTATCGGGCTGGGTCATGATGCCGCAGATGGTGTAGGTGCGGCCCTCAAGCTCGACCTTATCGCCCACGGCGAGGTCGTTGTTGGTGGCGAAGACACGGTCGATTGCCACCTCATCGTCCGTCTTGGGCTGCCTGCCTTCGCAGTAGGACGCAATGTCAACCTTGGTGCGATGCGCGTAGGTGCGCAGGGTGCGCTTGGTGCCGTCGTCGCCAGCCGCCTTTTTGATGATGGCGTCGATAGAGAAGTTCTTGTAGAACGTAACGCCGCCGACGTCCTCAGCCGCGTCTTCGGCAGCCTTGAGCTGATCTTTGGTGGCCTCGAAGGAGGTAGTCACGCGGCCGTCCTCGATCGTGTACGCATCGCGCATGTCGTCAATGAGGCAGCCGATGGAATGCGCCGCGAGCAAAAAGCCCGACGTGAGGGCGATGCTTCCGCACATAAGCAAAAAGATGCCCAGGTACTTGCCGATATTGCGGCGCAGCTCGCGCGGGAGACGTTTTGCGAGAGGTGTCATGGCGCCGCCTACCAATCGAGCTCGGCGGCCGCGACGGGCGACTCGCTGAGCTCGTCCTCGACGATGCGCCCGTCGCGCAGGCGCAGCACGCGATTGGCCATGCGCGCGATGGCGGCGTTGTGGGTGACGATGATGATGGTGCAGCCGTAGGTGCGGTTGACGTCCTCCATGAGCTGCAGGATTTCCTTGGATGTCTTGTAGTCGAGCGCGCCCGTGGGCTCGTCGCACAGCAGCAGGCCCGGATTTTTGACGAGCGCACGGCCGATGGCGCAGCGCTGCTGCTGGCCGCCCGAGACCTGGCGCGGAAACTTGTTGCGGTGCTCGTAGAGGCCCAGCGAACGCAGCAGATCGTCGACATTGAGCGGGTTTTTGGACAGGTGCGCCGTGACCTCGATGTTTTCCTTGATGGTAAGGTCGGGCACCAGGTTGTAGAACTGGAAGACAAAGCCCAGCTCGCGGCGTCGGTACTCGCCCAGATCGGCGGGCTTGAGCGCCGTGAGATCGCAGCCGTCCACCATGATGGAGCCGCCGTCGGCATCCTCCAGGCCGCCGATCAGGTTGAGAAAGGTCGACTTGCCCGAGCCCGAGGGCCCCAGCATGACGCAGATCTCGCCGCGGTTGATGGACGTGTCGATGCCATCGAGTACCGTCAGGCGCGCATCACCGTCGCCATAGTGTTTCTTGAGCCCTTTGACCTGGACATACGCTTGCTTTGTCGCCATGCTATCCCCCGTTGTTAGCCTTCTGCCACTTTTCTAGGCTAATAGTAAACCCAGGTGAACTATTTTTAAGCGACGTGCGCGAACTATTTTCCAACCTCCTCATTGGGACAGTCCCTGCCAGCCCTGCCGGCGAATCGGCAAAGACTGTCCCCAATGACTAGGTGGCTAGGCGTGGGATTTGTTGTGCGCGAGGGCTAGGCCTACGGCGGCGATGGCCGCGGCAAAGAGCACCGTGACGCCCAGATCGCAGGCGATGTCGCCCAGCACGGTGGATGTCAGGTCCGCGGCGAGCGCCTTGCCGATCGCGTCGTTCACCCAATACGTCGGCACAAAGTGCGCCACCGTCTGCACGGCCGAGCCCATGAGCGACAGCGGCATCCAGGCGCCGCCCAAAAACGTCATGAGCATGCCGAGCAGGTTGCCCACACCGTTGAGCAGCTCCTCGCGCGCGCCCAGGCTCGACAGCGTAAAGCCAACGGCCAGCGGCGTGCACGCCAGGGCAAACGTTGCCGCCAGCGCCAGGCACACGCGACCCACGCCGACCTCGGCAACCGCGCTGGCAAAGCCCACGACGCCCATCATGCTCGACACGAGCCAGATGCAGACGGTGAGCACGGCGGCGGCCGCGAACACAGCGAGCGAACGCTGGCGCTCAGAGACCGGGCTGGCATCCATGCGGCGCACGCGCTCGGGCTCGTTCATGCCCGAAAACACCAGTCCCACCGACACGATGACCGACGAGATGATCGCGTACGCGCCAAAGTTGAAGTACGACTCGAGCGTGGTAGCAGCAGTCGAGTCGACCTTGACCTGCTCGATCTGGACCTCCGCGCGCTTTGCGGCCGCGTGCTCGGCGGCCCTTGCGACGTCACCGTTGGAGGCAGCGGGTTCAAGCGCCGCCGCAGCGCCCGCGAGCGAGATCCAGCGCGAGGCCTCGGCGGACGAAAGCGCCGCCGCCATGGTGCCGGAGCCGTACGTCACATCGAGTTTGGGCAGGGCCTCCCCCGCACGGGCGGCTGCAACAAGATCGTCCTCAAACCCCTCCGGGATAAAGAACACGCAATCGGCGCTGCCCTTGGCGCTGTTGCTCTTGGAGAGCGCATCGGCAAGGTCGTACGCGTCGTCGCCGATGCCCGTGACCAGGTCAAAGCGTGAGCCCAGGTGCTTGGTAAGCGCCCGCGAAAGGTCGCTATTGTCGCGGTCGACCACGATCACGTTGGTGTCGTAGGGCTTGTACTCGGTAAGCTGCGACGAGTTCCAGCTCACCGAAGCCGCGATGAATACGCCCATGAGCGAGATGAACACCGTATAGATGAGCAGGTAGAACGGGTGCGCCAGCGCCATGCGAAGCGCGGTCTTAAAGGTGCTCATAGCGGCTCCTTCCAAAGATCAGCGTAGCGGCGGCGACAAACACCAGGGCCATCAGGACGAGCGCGCCGGCGCGAACAGCGAAGGGCCCCAGGTCCTCAAAGAAATACAGGCGATTGAACATGTCGCAGATGAGCTTGACGGGGTTGAGCCAGCACTCGACCGGACAAGCGCGGGCGACGTCGTCGGCAAGCGCCATCGCCGGCTCGCCGTAGAGGCCGGCGAACAGGGCGCACGTGGTGGCAAAGCCCGTGAGGATGCCCGACTTGGATGCCTTGCCGCCCTTAACGGGAAGCGTGCCCACAAAAAGCCCCAGGCCCGTGGCGGCAAGCGCGGATGCAGCCCCGCCCAGCAGGCACAACCCCTCGCGCCCGCCAAAGTCGACACCGACCACCAGGCGCACGTAGCCGATCGCAACCGCCATCGATGCAAAGGAAACCAGCCACGAGCCAACAAAAATGCCGGCCAGCGACGCCGTCTTGGAAAGACCGCCCACGCAGCGGCGCGCGCCAAGGCCCGACAGATTAGGCTGCAAATCGACGACGCTCAAGGCGGCAAACTCGGCAGACATCATCGCGACCAGGCCAAAAAGCGCGTAATAGTAGATGACCGTGCCATCGGGCGTGGTGCGCGTCAGGCTCACGCGGCGGGTTCCGCCCTCGAGCGACAGGGCGCGCGCAACCGCCTCCGGGTCGGCGAGCGCCGCCGGGTTGTCTTGGGCAATCTGGGACATGAGCTCGGCATTTTGCGTATACGAGCTTGCCACCGTCTCAAGGATGCTGCGGTCGGCAAGCACCGACGAGGCGCGCGAGCTGTCGTAACTCGATAGCAGCGTGAGCCTGGGCGTGCCCGCGGCATCAACCGTATAGATGCCCGCGACCTCGCCGGCCTTGAGCGCTTTGCGCGCGGTAGCCAAGTCTTCGTACTCGCTCACATCGAGCAGTTGATCGTCACTCTCCTTGGCAAGCGAGGTCGCCACGTCCTTAAAGGTCGAGACGTCCCAGGCCCCATCCGCTACGACGGCCACCGGCACCGGGTCGACCTTGCCGTCGGAGCTGAGGTTCGCAAACATAAACATGAACATCGTTGAAAGCGCAATGGGAAAGATCGCGCCCCAAACCCATGTACTCGGTCGACGCAATAGCGTCTTGAGCGTGGTGATGATGGTGTTGAACATGGCCGCCCCCTAGTCGCGCAGCTCGCGGCCGGTGATCTCGAGGAACACGTCGTTGAGAGTCGGCGGCTCGCTCCACACGCGGCCGAGCGCCACGTCGGCAGCACGCAGCGTGTCGAGGATGTCGACCAGATTGTGCGGGCTCGCCTCGCAGGTGCAGACGAGCTCGCCGCCGGACAGCTCGACCGAAAGCACGTGCTCGAGGGCGCGCAGTCGCTCGACCGTGGCGGCCTCGACGGCACCGACCTCAACAGTCACGCGCTCGCCCATCTGGATCATGCGCTTAAGCTCGTCGTTGGTGCCCTGCGCCAGCACGCGGCCGCCGTCCATGATCATGATGCGGCTGCAGATCTGCTCGACCTCCTCCATGTAATGGCTGGTATACACCACCGTAGCGCCCTCGTCGCGCAGGCGGCAGATGCCCTCCAGGATGGCGTTGCGGCTCTGGGGGTCGACCGCCACCGTGGGCTCGTCAAAGAAGATGAGCTCGGGCTTGTGTGCGATGCCGCAGGCAATGTTGAGGCGGCGCGCCAGTCCGCCCGAAAGCTTGCCGGGACGAAACTTGGTAAAGTCGCCCAGCCCGACAAAGTCGATCGCCTCGTCCACCAGCGCGCGGCGGCGCTTGCGGTCGTTAACGTAGAGGCTGCAGAAATAGTCGATGTTCTCGCGCACCGTGAGCTCGTCAAACACCGCCACCTGCTGCGGCACCACACCGATGCGGCGCTTGAGGTCGTAGCGGGCGGGCGTCATGCGCTCGCCGAACAGCTCGATGGTGCCCTTGTCGTAGGCGAGCAGCTGCAGAATGCAGTTGATGGACGTGGTCTTGCCCGAGCCGTTGGGGCCCAGCAGGCCAAAAATCTCGCCGGGGGCGATGTTCAGGTTAAAGTGGTCGAGCGCAATAAGATCGTCGTAGCGCTTGACGAGGTTTTCGACGTGGACGATGTCTGTCATGAGGCGGCCCTTCTGTTGGTCGTGGCCCGGTACGATTGCATCATCGCAGGAGCGGGCGGCGCGCACCAGTGAGCTTTGTCACGAGTGCGGAGGTCTTGGTCGTACGGCCTGCCGACGCCCCCGCTTTGCCGCGCGGGAGAAATGTCACGGTTGCGCAGGCGGCCCCTCCACCACGCGCGGCATCGCGTACAATACCCGTATGAACAGGCTTTTCGACAAATCGATCGTGCTGGCGTGCTGTATCGCAGCCGCTCTGGGCCTTGCTGTGGATGCTCGCCTGGTCGCGGCGTTTTGCCTTGGCGTTATCGCCACCTCACTGGCCGAGCTCGCGCAGGGAGAGCGCGCCAGCGAGGCCGCGAGTTACGCTTACATCATCGCGGCTGTCTTCGTGCCGCCGTTTGTGCCGTTTGCGCCCCTCGCCCTCTATGACATCGCGCGGCGCGTGCGCCGTGAACGCGTTTGGGTCGCGTTGGGCATTGGCGTCGCCTTTGTCTTTGCGCTCGTCGCGGACCTTCGTGGCGGCGTGCTCACCACCCGAACGCTGTTGCTAACCGCCATCCTTTCGATCGCTGCCACGTTGCTGTCGCTGCGCACCGCGCAGCTGGAGCGCGAACAGAAACGCATGCGTCGCACCCGCGACAAGCTGCAAGAACGCGCCCTGGCACTCGAGGCACGCAACCGCGACCTCGCCGACCGCCAGGACTACGAAATCGAGCTCGCGACGCTCGCCGAACGCGCCCGTATCGCGCGCGAGATCCACGATAACGTCGGGCATCAGCTCACGCGCGCCTCGCTGCAGGCCGAAGCCCTGCGCGTGGTCCACGCCGACGAGCCCGGCGTCGCCGTCGATTTCGCCGACGTCAAACGCACGGTTGACGAGGCGCTCCAGCTCGTACGCGCCAGCGTCCATGCGCTCAACGACAACGCCGTCGACCTTTCCGTGCAGCTCGAACGCATTGTCGAAGGCGCACGCTCGGATGGCGGCCCGCAGATTGAGCTTGAAGTTTTGGCCGAGCATGCGCCCGCAAATGTCGCCAACTGCTTTGCGGCGGTCCTGCGCGAGGCGCTATCCAACACCATGCGCCACGCTTGCGCCCAGACCGTCACTGTACGATGCATGGAACATCCGTCGTTTTACCAGCTCATCGTTACCGACGACGGCGTGGGCGGGACCCAGACGGGCGGTCGCGGCGTCGCCGAGGGCATGGGGCTCGGCTCCATGCGCGAGCGCGTCGAGGCGCTTGGCGGCACCTTCACCGCCGGCCCGCGCGCCGGCGTCGGCGGCTGGCGCGTGTTTGCCACCGTTCCCAAACAGCAAGGAGATGAGGGCCGATGAGGCTCATTGTTGTCGACGACGACCGTTTGGTGGTCGATTCGCTCAAGATTATCCTGGGCGCCCAGACGCAGATCGAGGTAGTGGGCACCGGCGCCAACGGCGACGACGCGGTCGCGCTCTACGCCGAGCACTCGCCCGACATCGCGCTGCTCGACATTCAGATGCCGGGACGCGATGGCCTTTCGGCCGCGCGCGAGATCCTTGAGCGCGACCCTGCGGCGCGCGTGGTATTTCTGACGACGTTCTCGGATGACGAGTACATTGTGTCGGCGCTCAAGCTGGGCGCCCGCGGCTACCTGATTAAAACCGATGTCGCCGCCATTCCACCGGCGTTGGCGCAGGTCATGGACGGTAAACGCGTGCTCGAGGGTAAGGCGATCGAGGATGTCGACTTTGATGGGGCGGACGCTGAAGCCGGTGCGACCCGCCGGCCCGCGGCCTTTGCCGGTCTGACCGACCGCGAGTTCGAAGTCGCCGAGCTCATCGCCCGCGGTCTCGACAACAGGGAGATCGCCGCCGCAGCCTACATGGGCGAAGGCACCGTGCGCAACCACATCAGCTCGATCCTGGCCAAAATGGACCTGCGCAACCGTACGCAGATCGCCATCGCCTACCTGCGAGGGCAGTTGCCCGAAGATTGACCGCCCCGGCAGAGTAAAATGGCTGTTACCGATTTAATGCCATTTCAAAACTATGTCGGTTTACTACGATGAATCGCCCACCTTCGATCACGGCAAATTGAGCGCTTGCAAAACCGCAGGTAGAACGCTTGCGATATTTAGAAAAATGCAGTCATGGTCGGGAATGTCGAATTCGTCGTAGTAAACCGGCATAGTTTTGTTTGAACGGTCCTGCGCGAACGCACCCACCAGCCGCGTGGGGCCAAAAATGATCCGTTTTCCTCCGTCCCCGGGAGATCATTTGGCGGCGCCAACCACGAAATCGGCCCATCTACTACGTTTGACTCGATACCCCCAACCATACCCCCCGTTTTCCAGAAAATCGCAGGCGTTCTACCTGCGGTTTTGTTTTCGCTTTTTTGGCATGCTTGAGGGTAAGGGACTAAACGTAGTAGATGGGCCGATTTCGTGGCGGCCCTTCCTCCCCTGCGCACAAAAGTGCCGCCACGGAGAAGGGAGACGTCTCCGTGGCGGCTGGGGATGGGGGGTGGGGGCTATGTTCTGGCTCCCCGCCGGCCGCCCGGGGCCTTTTGGCCCCGGGCGCTACCAGCGTGCCTAGCGCTTACGGATACCCCAGACCAGGGCTCCGACGCCGGCCATGGCAATAACAAATGCCATGAGCAGTGCAGCGGCCTGCTGGTCACCCGTGGTGGGAAGGAAACCCTTGACCGTCTTGACGATGTTCGTCACGGTCTTGGGCGTGCCGGGGTCGGGCGTCGGCGTAGGGGTCTCGGGCTTCTTGTACGTGTTGTTGAACACGATACCCTCGACGCTCTTGTCGCCCTTGGTAAAGGCGACGTTCGCCTTGAGGTTGCCCTCGCCGTCGTCGACCACGTTGACGGTCGCGGTAAAGACGGACTTGTCGTAGGTCATACCGGCCTCGTCACCCTTGACCTCGCTGATGGTGTAGACGTACGTACCAGGCTCGTCGTACTCGAACTTGTCGAAGTTGATCTTGCCGTCGGCATCGTTGGTGACGGTGGACTCGATGTCCTCGCCAACGAGCTTAAAGCTAAACTCGCCCTTCTTGAGCTCGCGTCCCTCGAGCACCTTGATGGCACCGATGGAAACCTGCGTGGGCATGGCGTGATACTTGTTAGTAAAGCCAGCCGACTCGGTGGTTCCCTCGAGCTTGTGCGTCGCGGTCAGCGTGCCGTCGCCATTGTCGGAGACGGTGGTCACGACGGTGTAGGTCGTGCCGTCATAGGTGACGCCCTTGTACAGGCCGAGCGCGTTGGGGCAAGCCTCGCGCAGCGTGTACGTGTGCGTGCCGGGCGCCTCGTAGCGGATCGGGCTCAGCGTTACGTTGCCGCTGGCGTCGTTGGTGCCACTAGCGACAGTCACGCCGTCCTCGAGCAGCTCAAACGTGAACTCGCCGGCTGCAAGGTCGCGTCCGGTCAGACGCTTGACCGTCGTGACCTGATCGGTCACGGAAGAATCGGTAGGTGCCACGCTGTACGTGTTGGTGAACGTAAAGTCCGCACCGTCGCCGCCGTCGCGCTTGACGCTCAGGTGCCCAGCGCGGTCGTCAGTCACGGTGTAGGAAACCTTGCGCGCGGTGTTGGCGTCGTTAGTCACGCCAGGGGCGGTGCCGGACTCGGTCACCGTGTAGGTAAAGGTGTGCGAGCGCGGGGCGGCGGGGACCTCGGGCGTGGACTCGTCCTTGGTCTCGTCACCGCTGGCGTCAGCGTCAACCTCGGCCTCGTCGGCGTTGGCTTCAGCGTCGCTCGATGCATCGCCAGACGCATCAGTCGTCACGCCCAGGGCGCGGTTGAGGTCATCGAGCGTAAAGTGAATCTTGCCAAAGTCCACGTTGCCGGCCGCGTCGTTGGTCACGGTTGTGTGCTCGGGCATCGGGGCGCCAGCCTCGTCGGCAGCCACGGTAAAGGTGAACTTGCCCGCGATATCGGCCGGGGTTAGGCCCTCGGCGGCCTGGAGCTTCTTGGTACCGGCGAGTGCGGCATCCGCAGCCTCGGCGCCATAGACGTTCTCGAACACGGGCTCGGTGCCACCGTAGTCGGGCTTCGCCGTCAGGGTTCCGTCGCCGTTGTCGACAACGATGACCTTAAAGCTAAAGCTCGGCTTCGCGGCGGTAATGCCCTGGTCGGCCAGCAAGTTCGTGTACTCGAACGCCGTGTAGCTGATGGTCCACATAAGCTTGCCGTCTGCGTCGGTGCGGATGGCACGCCCGGCGCTCACCAGGTTGGCGAGCATCTCGGTGTCGTAATGCAGCCATCCAAAGCTCACCTGACCATTGAAGTTGGTAACGCACGTACCATCGATGGCTTCCGTCTCGCCCGCGTAGGCGATGCCAAAGTAGAACTCGCCGTTGGCCATCGGACGACCGGTCAGCTTCTTGGTGGCAACGACCTTGGCAGGAGTACCCGGGCTATCGGTCGATGCACTATAGCTGTTGCGGAACGGGACCACAGCGCTCTCGACCGCGCTGGCACCGGTCTTGTACTCGGTGGGCAGCGTGCCCTCGGGACCGCCGGAAACGGTCGTGGTGGCAGTGAGCGTGCCGGCGCCATCGTCGGCGATGGCGATCGTCACGGTGCGGACAGCCTCGTCGTAGGTGTAACCGGGCTGGCCATCGTTCTTCTCGGCAACGGTGTATGTAAAGGTCTTGCCGGCGTCAGTCTGCGTAAACTTGACCTCCTTGCCGGCCAGAATGTCAATCAGGCCGACGGTTCCCTCTGCCGCTGCAGGGGACTGGAAGTTGTTGGCGCCGTTGTACAGGCCGAGCGCATTGGCCGAAGCCTCGTCGGCGGGCGTCACGGTAAAGGTAAACTGGCCCTCGGTCATGGGACGTCCGGAGAGGGTCTTGCTGAGCTTAAGGCCGCCGGCCGCGGCGTAATCGAGCTCAGTGTGGTACTTGTTGGTAAAGCGTCCATTTTCCTTCTTGGTGACGTTGGCGATCAGCTTGCCCTCGCCGTTCTCGGTCACGGTCACCTCGGCGGTCGCGACACGGGAGTCATACGTCATGCCGGCGCGTTGCCCGCGTTCTCGCGGATCTCGTACTTATAGGTTCCAGCAGCCGTGTAGCGAATCATGCCGAACTTGATGGCGGCGATGCCGTCCTTCGCGTCCTTCTTGCTCACGGTTACGGTTGCGGGATCGGGCAGCGGGGCGCCCTCGGGAGCGGTGATGGTAAAGCTAAACTCGTCCCCATCCGTCCAGTCGCGACCGTCGATAGCCTTGCTCAGACCAAAGTCGAGCTCGGTCTCGAGCGGGGTCACGTTGTAGGTGTTCTTGAAGATCGCGGCCTCGGCATTCTTCAGAACATGCTGGGCACTGAGCGTGCCGTCGCCGTTATCGGTGATGGTCGTCACGATGGTGAACTTGGCATCGCTGTAGGTGACGCCCTTGCTGGTGGTTCCGCCGTTGACCTCGCGCAGTGTGTAGGCGTGCGTTCCGGCCTTGTCGTACTTCACGGCGCTCATCGTGATCTTGCCATCGGCGGCGTTCTTGCCGGTGGCGACGACCTTGGCGTCCTTGCCCTCGCCCTCGACGAGCTCGAAGGAGAACTCGCCCTCAGCCATGTCGCGGCCGGTCAGGACCTTGGTCGCGGTAATCTGTTCGGTGACGCTCGTCTCGACAGGCTTCACGTTATAGGTATTGGTGAACGCAAATGCCGCATCGCCGTCCGGCTTATGGGATACGCTCAGATTACCCTTGCCGTCATCGGTCACGGTGTAGGAAACCTTGCGCGTGGCGTTAGCGTCGTTGGTCACGCCAGCGACCTCGCCAGACTCGGTCACGGTGTAGGTAAAGGTGTGCTCGCGCTTCTCGGGCTTCTCGCCCAGGGCCTTGTTAAGGTCGTCGAGCGTAAAGGCGATCTTGCCAAAGTCGACCTTGCCCTTGGCATCATTGGTCACGCTCGTGCTCGCAGGCATGGGCGCGCCCTCTTCGCCGGTCACGGTAAAGGTGAACTTGCCGGCAATATCGGCCGGGGTCAAGCCATCAGGAACCTGCAGGTTCTTCTTACCCACGAGCGATGCCTCGGCGGGCGTGGCAGTGTAGGAGTTCTCGAACTTAATGCTCTTAACGTCCTCGGCGGCGCCCTTCAGCTTATGCGTAGCCACCAGCTGGCCCTTGTTGTTATCGCTGATGGTGGTCTCAATGGTGTACTTGGCGTCACTGTAGGTGATGCCCTTGCTGGTGGTTCCGCCGTTGACCTCGCGCAGCGTGTAGATGTGCCGACCGATCTCGGTGTACTTGATAGCCTTGAACTTAACATTGCCGTTGGCGTCATTCTTGACGGTCTCGATAACCTTCGCGTCTTCGCCCTCGCCCTCGACGAGCTCGAAGGAGAACTCGCCGGCCTTGAGGTCGCGGCCGTCCAGGACCTTGCTAACCGCAATCTGATCGGTGACACTCGACTCGGTGGACTCGGCGGTATAAGCGTTCTTGAACTCAACTTCGCCCGAGGTCTTCTTGACGGAAGCCTGGAGCTCGCCCTTTGCGTTGGGTGTCACCGTTACGGTGAACTCTGCAATGTTCTTGCTGTAGGCGATGCCGTCAATCGTGGTCCCGGCGTGCTTTTCACCGACCTTGTAGACGTACGTGCCAGGTTCGGTGTATTCGATCGTGCCGAAGTCGATGGCAGCCTTGCCCTGGTCCAGGTCACCCTTGTGAACGATCGCAGTCGTAGCCGCAGGCATCGGGGCGCCGTTCTCGGACGTCAGACCAAACTCAAACTTGTCCTCTTTCGTCCACTCGCGACCCTCGAGCACCTTGGTCAGGCCAAAGCTAGCCTTGGTGTCAACCTTTGCCGGCGTCATGTCGTACTTATAGCTGATCTTGCCGTTGTTGCCCAAGTAGGAATTGACATGCGTAGCACCCGCCTTGGCGGACACGTTGTTCCACATGGGGTTGAGAACGTCGGTCGCGGTACTGGTCTTGTTGCCGCCCACGCTGTCCTTGGTAGTGTGGAGCTCGTCGATAAAGGCCAGGCGCGCGGTCCCCACGCTAAACGAAAGGTTGCCGTCCTTGTCGGCAATAATAGCGCCGTCAAACTTCGCAGCGTCGCCGCCGATAAACTCGATGACGGCAGTGGCGGACTTGGCCTCGTTGTTCTCGCCCTGCTCCTCAAACTCATCCTTGTAGTAATAGGTGCCTTTTTCTGCCAGTGAAATCTTTGCAGGCTGTGTGCATTCCTTATCGGTGTAAATTGGAGTCTGCTTCTGGAAGTAGTAGTAGCGGTTGGTATCGGCCGGCTCAAAGTTCGCAACCGTATCACCCAACGCACCGGTCTTCCACTTGTTTGCGTAGAAGTTAACGGTCTTGGTGCCGTCATCGGCAACGGTCGTATTCTTTTCGATGTAAGCCTTGAGCCCCGTGACCTTCTCAGGCGTAAATAGGTTGTCGAGCGCAACACTCTTCACGCTCGAGGCATACTTCACTTGGATGGGCTTAACGCTGTCGACCGAAAGCTTGCCGTCTACGGTCTTAAAGTGGCTCAGCGGAATCAACGACGCGGGAATGTTGACCGTTACGATATCGCCCTTCTGGGGATTATCATCGCCGGCACGCTGCACGGTGATAAGCAGGTCTTTTGCCTTGTCGGCGAACTCGTAGGTGTCGGTATTGGTTTCTTTGTTGACCGTCTTGCTCGCCTCGGTAAACGGCGTGCCGTTGATGACGACTTCGGTAAATCCGTCGACCTGCATAAAGTCGCCCAGCTCGTCGGTAAACGTGATGTAGCCGGACTTGGTCTTGTCGTAGCCCTTATGGATTTCGGTCGGATAAGGCGCCTCCGATGTGATGGCCTGTGAGATGTCGTCGAACACCTTCTTGAGCTCTTCGGCATTGGTCGCCGACTTGTAGTAGTCGGAGTTTTCCGCGCGTGTGCCGTGAGCGTTCCATGCCGTGGCATTGGGGTAGTTGCTCGATACGGCCTGCATGAACTTGTTCGCTTTATTCGCTTCGTCTGTTCCTAAATCTTGAATGTCTGCACTGGGATTCGCTCCGCTAAAGATACCGATGGTATAAACGGTGGCCTTGCCGTCCTTCATGTTCTTGGCAGCCGTCACGGCATCGTTGGCAACCTTAGAATCAAAGTCGCTAAAACTCGTTGGCGTGCCGTCGGTAAAGAACACAACAATCTTCTTGGCGTCCGCACGGCCAGAAGTTTTGATGTTTTTCTCGGCTTGTTTCATACCATAATCGGCACGCGTAGCGCCAGCAGGTCTAATGGAATCGATCGTTTCCTTAAGACTCTTTGCGCCGCCAACCGTGCACGCCGTCAACCCTTGCATTGTCTGCGAGTAGTTGTAGCTATGGCCGCCGGAGCGATACGTGTCGTTTCCAACCTTATCGGTCTCATTACCCGCAAACTTAACAATGGCAACCTTATGCTGCCTATCCACGCCCTCGATACCCTCGTTTTGCTTGGCGATGGTATCAATAAAGCTGTTCGCAGCGTTCTTCAGCGCTTCGATACGCTCGGTCTTGTCGCCTCCGCCCATAGGATCATTCATCGAGCCAGAGGCATCCAGCACCATCACGATGTCAAGCGGCGTGGTAACCGTCACGGTTGAATTGGATGTCGAAGACATAGCCGAAAGCGTAGTCAAGAAATCCGACTCTTCGTTTTCTCCGGTTGCCTCAACCGTCTTGTCGGTCCAGATTCGGCCGACGTTTTGAGTCGTCACCTTATTGCCGCTGTGGCCGGCCGCCCATTTTTCCCAGCGTCCGCTGGTGTCGGGGTCGACGACCGTCGGTCCGCTCACTGTCGGCCCGTCCATTCCTGTGCTGGACCTGGCGTTGGCCTCGGGCAGCATGGCGAATGCTGCGGCTGGCAATACCAGCACTACGGCCAGTATCACCGCCAAGAGACCCCTCGTGTACTTACTCATCGCGTCTCCCTTCTCGCGGTCTCAGACCTTGCAACAGCCTAAAGTTACGAAATGAGACACAATTTGGGCAGGTGACACATGTTCCAGATTCGGTTTTGGGCGTGAGACAAATGTCTCACCAAAGTTGAGACACGACGTTTTCGCAGGAAAACGGGTGCGACCGAAGATGGACGGGCCAAAATGGCCCAATTTCCTCCAGCCTGAGGGGGTTGATTAATAAACCCCGCCACGAAACTGGCCCATCTACTACGTTTAGCCCGATACCTCTGACCATAACCGCGTTTCATAAAAACCCGCAGGTGTTCTACCTGCGGTTTTGTTTTTGCGATTTTCTGTATGGTCGGAGGTTCGCTATCCAGCCCCGTAATCCGGCATAGTTTTGTTCGCGACGGCACAGCCGCACGTTCACGCGCGGGGCCGGTGGGGCATTTTTGCCCCATCGGCCCCTATCCCAGCTCTATTCCGGTTTGGTTTCCACCGCGGGAGTCTTGTCCGCCGCGACTGGGGTGCGGGCGGTGTCCATAGTCAGGCAGTGCTTGGGGCAGCTCTCGATGCACTCACCGCACACCACGCAGGCATACGGGTCAATCGACCACGTTCCTCCCTTGCGATCGACCGCGAGCGCGCCCGCCGGGCAGCGGCGCGCGCACATGCCGCAGCAAATGCACACGTCCATGTCGTTAACGATGTGCCCACGCAGGCGCTCGGGCGCCGCGAGCTTCTCCTGCGGATAGCACACCGTTACCGGCTGCTTGACCATAGAGCCCAAGGCCGTCTTGGCAAATGTCAGCAAACTCATGCCGCGCCTACCTTTCCGTGCAGCTAATGCAGGGGTCGATGGTCAGGATAATCATGGGCACGTTGGCAAGGAGCACGCCCTGCAGCGCATGTGTCAGACCCGCCAGGTTTTGCGACGTCGGCGTTCGCACGCGAAAACGGTCCAGGTTCTTGGTGCCGTTGCCGCGTACATAGTAGTACGCCTCGCCGCGCGGCTGTTCAATCACAACCTCGCCGCGCGCGCCGTCGGCCGGCGTAAGCTTGGTGCGCCCGCCGATGCAGTCGTGTGGAATCTTACCGACAAGCTCCTTGATGATATCCATGGCCTGCGTGACCTCGGCGCAACGCACCTGGCAGCGAGCATAGCAGTCGCCGTCGATGGCAACGATGGGCTCAAACGCAGCCAGATCCGCATAGGCACCGTCGCCAAACATGCGCACGTCATAGTCCACGCCCGAGGCGCGCCCAAACGGGCCGACCATCGACAGATCCAGCGCGTCCTTCTTGCTGATCACGCCCACGCCATGCAGGCGCTCGCCGCAGCTGTCATCGTCCAAAAACGTATGCACCAGGGCCTCGTAGTCGGGGCGCATGGCTTCGAGCGTCTGGACAATACCCGCCAGCTCGGAGTCCTCAATGTCGTGCTTAAGGCCGCCGATCTCGTTAATCGAAAGGATCACGCGGCCGCCGCACGTGCTCTCAAAGATCTTGAGAATCTGCTCGCGCAGGGTCCACGAACGATAGAACAGCGCCTCGAAGCCAAAGGCATCGGCGAGCAGGCCCAGCCACAGCAGATGCGAGTGAATGCGCGAAAGCTCGTGCAGAATGGTGCGGATATACTGCACGCGGCCGGGCACCTCGATGTCGAGCATGCGCTCGCAGGCGCTGGCATAGCCGCAACTGTGGCCCACGGCGCAGATGCCGCAGATGCGCTCGGCGATGTAGCCAAACTGATGCATATCGCGCTTTTCGGTGAGCTTCTCGAGTCCGCGGTGCACAAAGCCGATCTGCGGAATTGCCTCGATGACGCGGTCGTCATCGATCACCAGGTCCAGATGAAGCGGCTCGGGCAGCACCGGGTGCTGCGGGCCAAACGGAATAACGGAGCGATGTGCCATGGACCTTACGCCTCCTTTTTCTGCTTGTCGCGGGCGGCCTTGGCGGCAAGCGCCGCACGGACCTTGGCCACTTTCTCGGGATCCATGGCGGCGAGCTTCGCCTCCATCTCGGCAGCCTTGAGCGCGGCCTTCGCAGCAGCCTCATCGTGCTGAGCATCGGAGCCGGCAGCCGCAGCGGGCTGAGCGACGACAGTGCCCGCGGCATCGCCAGCGCCCGCAGCGCCCTCCCCCGCAGCTGTCGTGGCAGCGGCGGCCTTTTCGGCCGCGGCCTTGCGCGCCTTGGCCTCGGCGGCCGCGCGGACTTTCATGGCCTTCTCACGCGCGGCCTTCACCTCGGGTGTGATAACGCTCATGGGTTCAGCGATCGAGACCTGGTAGAAAAAGCCCTTAAAGTCGATCTGCATATCGGTGATGGCAAGACCAAACAGATCGTGCGCTTCGTTTTCAAACGGGAATACCGCCGGATAATACGAGCTGATGGACGGAATCTCCTGATACTGGTCGATGCCCTCAACCACCAGGTTCTCGATCGCATAGCTGCCGTCCTGCGCAATATGCTCCTGAGCAGCACGAACGTTGATAAACGTATAGACCAAGCGATACGAGCCGTCGTCGACGTTGCGCTCAGCGTGCATTTGCACAAAGCGCGCGCCGGCGCCCTTGAGCGCCTGGACATGCGACAGGAGCTCGTCGATCCCGACGGTGGTATAGATAGCCTTTTGCATTACTCGGCCTCCTTTGCAGCGGCGGGTGCGGCGGGCGTCCCAGTAGGCGCGTCGCCAGCGACGGGCTTCCCGACAGGTGCGTCACCGGCGGCGGCCCCAGTCCCGTCCCCCGCAGCCACAAACCCGTCCTCGCCCAGCTCAACGCCACCGTCCCAGGTAGCGGCACCGCCCACGGTAAGTGGATCGCCGCCGGCGCGCATCACGGCCTCCTTCTGGTCCAGGATGCCGCACGCCTCCACAATGGCGTCGATCACGGTCTCGGGACGAATGGCGCATCCGGGCGCGTACACGTCCACGGGAATCGCGCGGTCCACGCCGCCGATCACGTTGTAGGCATCGCGGAACACACCGCCCGAGCACGCACAGATGCCGCACGCCACCACGCACTTGGGCTCGAGCATCTGGTTGTAAATCTGACGCACGACGGGCAGGTTCTGGGCATTGACCGACCCCGTCACCAAAAAGATATCCGCATGCTTGGGGTTGCCGGTGTTGACCACGCCAAAGCGCTCCGCATCGAACAGCGGCGTGAGCGAGGCCAGCACCTCGATATCGCATCCGTTGCAGCTCGAACCGTCGTAATGAATAACCCACGGCGAGCGCGACATTTTATGATCCATGGATGCCGCCTCCTAAATAAACACGTCGACGAGGATGGGCATAAGGTTGAGCAGGCCAGACACCAGCGCCACGCCCCATCCGAGCTTAAAGCAGCTGCGCCAGGTGCTGCGCGCGAAGGTGTTGTCGATCAGCACCTCGACAAAATACGTCACGGCCATCACGACCAGGGCGACCACCCAGCTCGCCGGGTTGTCCCAAACAAAGAACATGCCCACCCACATCAAAAACAGTACGGTCTCGCACCAGTGCATAAGGGTCATCTTGGCCAGCGTGCCGCCGCTCATCTCGGTGGCGACGCCCTGGACAATCTCCTGATGCGCGTGATGCGAGTACGAAAGATCGAACGGCGACTTGCGCAGCTTGATGGTAAGCACCGCGAGCAGCGCGAGGAAAATGGGCGCGCTGTACACGATGATGGGGACCGACTGCCCCGTCACGGCGATGGAATCGAAGCTATCGGTGGCAAGGTACAGACCCACACTCATCAGCAAAACGGCGGGCTCGTAACTCATAACCTGCAACAGCTCGCGGTCAGCGCCAACCTGGGCAAACGGGCTTTGCGTCGAGGCGGACGCCAACACCACAAAGATCGCGGCGAGCGTCACCATAAAAGCGCACAGCAGCGTGTTGGAGCCCGACACAAAGATGCCGCCGCCCACGACGGTAAAGATGAGCGCGCATGCCATGTAGGTATCATCCATGGTGTTTACGCTGGCAGGGGCCTTGCGCAGCAGCTTGGCAACGTCGTAGAAGGGCTGCAGCAGGCGCGGACCCACACGGCCCTGCATGCGGGCCGAGAGCTTGCGATCGATGCCGTCGATCAGGCCGCCCACAAGCGGCGCCAGCAAAGCAAACGCCACGGTGCCAATAAAAATGCCCACGACGCCCGAGCCTTCGAAATACTTGCCGCGCAGCACCGAGGGCGCGCTCATGGCAAGTCTCTCGGGCCCAATCCACGCGCAACACAGCAGCGCAAACAAGATAATGCTGCAGCACACGACGCTGCCCGCGGGACCAATACGCGTCTCGCCAAGG
>CAKXKM010000002.1:29177-74189 GCA_934876235.1 Collinsella sp. AF02-46-1
CAAGGGCGTCCACCGAGTACCAATTGCGCTTTTCGGCCTTCACCTCGCGTCCCATCGAGCCGCGGAAATGGCGGTAATTGTCGGTTCCCACACCCGAAAGATATACGTTTACGTGCGGTTTGTTGCTCACGCGGAACGACGTCAGCAGCACCACGGCGATAAAAGCCACGATAACCACCATCAGATACATGGCATCCTTGCCAATAACGTACGGCACGCGGCCAAACACCATGGCCAAGTAAGGCGACACCAGACCGCTCGAGATAACCGGGAACGCCACGCAGCACAGAATCAGCAGCGCGGCGATGGTGTTGAGGGCCATCCATTCGGTCTTATGGACATTGACCTCAACGTTTTGAGCCGTGGGGTCGACGCCCGAAAGCTTGGCAAGCCACTTGCCCCAGAAGAAGAACGTCGCGGCCGAGCCAAAGGCAAGCACCATGATCATGAGCACGTTGCCGGTCTGCGCGAACGCCACCAGGGCGCCCCACTTGGACACGAGCATGCCAAACGGTGCCACGAACATGCCCATGATGCCCAGCATCATCAGGCGCGTCAGGTGCGGCATGCGGCTGAACATGCCGTCCATGTCCTCGATATTGCGGCTGCCGATATGATGCTCGGCCGTGCCCACGCACAGGAACAGCAGCGACTTTGCCACCGTATGGAACAGGATCAGGAAGATCGCGGCCCACACGGCCTCGGGCGCGCCGACGCCTAGGCAGGCGCTGATAAGGCCCAAGTTGGAAATGGTGGAGAACGCGAGCACGCGTTTGGCGTTGCTCTGCGAGATGGCCATGAGGGCAGCGAGCAAAAACGTGATGGCGCCCACACTCGTGACCATAAAGCCGGTCACGGGATAGATGGCATAGAGTGGGCTCAGCTTGACCATCAGAAACACGCCGGCTTTGACCATGGTTGACGAGTGCAGCAGGGCGCTCGTGGGCGTGGGGGCAACCATAGCACCGAGCAGCCAAGTGTGGAACGGCATCTGTGCGGCCTTGGTGAGTGCGGCGAGCGACAACAGGATGACCGGCATCACCAGCAGCGCGGACTGCGCGGTTCCGGTGCCGGAAAGCTCGATCATGCCCGAGATGGTCAGCGGCATGCCGTTAACGTGCAGGTACATGAGTCCGGCCAAAAACGCGATACCGCCCAACATGTTGAGGATGATCTGGGTGAAAGCGTTTTTTATGGCCTCGGGCGTGCGCGTGTAGCCAATCATGAGGAACGAGCACACGGTGGTGATTTCCCAGCCGCAGAACAGCCACTCAAGGTTGTCGCTCGTCACGATGACGAACATGGCTGAGAGGAACAGGAACATAAGCGCCAGGAACTGCGGGCGACGGTCGGGCGCGGTCTGCCCGCGCAGCGCAGCCTCGTGCTCGTCATGAGCCTGGAAGTCCTTCATGTAGCCCAGGGCATACACGCAGATTAGGCTGCCGACGATACCGACCGCGAGGACCATGATCACACTCATGTAATCCAGGTAGAGCGGCGTGGCGGTGACAACCTCGGCCGCGGGCAACGTCATAGCAGCGAAGGCAACCGAACCCACCAGCTGCACCACGCCGAGCACCGTGGTGAGCGTGCTCTTATATTTACGCGCGTTGTACAGGATGACGGCGCACAGGATCACGTCGATGACGGAGCTGATGATCGAGAGCACATGCGAGGTGCCGGGGGCAACCTCGAAGCTCTGCGGGCCCGTGCCAAAAAACATGACGGCGACTACAACCGTCACCGCCATAATGATGCCAGAGCCTACAAGCCCTACCGCATCGCGGGCGCGGTCACCGCGCGCGAGCAGCATGCCCAGCGCCGGTACCAGCGGAAACAGGGTAAGGAAATACAGTAGCGTCATACCATCACTCCCCCATGCAAAAACGCTGCAATTGTTTAACGTTATAGCTCAGTTGAGGAGTAGCGGCGGCGGGTTTTCGGTCAACTGGGGAGTTTTAGGCGTACGGGGTAACGAGTCTGTCCGCTTTGGAGCAGAGGGGTGACGGTTCCTTGCCGCAGCGACGGGCACGCGGGCCACTGCGCGCGGTTTATTAACCACTTTGGAGGATGTTCCAGTAGGTTCACGACGGTCCAAAAAGTTGGCGCGGCAAGAAAAATGCGCCCCTGTGGGCGCACCATCCCGTTCGCTATTCCGCCTTTTTAACGCGCGGCTTGCGACCGCGCGGCTTATCGACCAGCGCGGACTCACCGCTCTCGCGATACTGGCGGCACCAAGCCTTGACCGAAGACTCGCTGGGAATCTTGTGCTTGATCATGGCCTCGCGAACCGTTAAGCCGTTTTCCAAGCGGTCCTTGACCACGGCGAGCTTAACTTCGTACGAATAGGTGTGATGATGCGAACCGGCGTTGAGAACGGCGTCGGCACCGCCTACGGCATACGCGCGGGCCCACTGACGAGCCGTGGCCTGGGGAATGCCAAGCTCCGCGGCGAGGGCGCGATGACCGACCCCCTCTTGGAGGATCTCGACGGCGCGCTGCCTAACCTCGGGCGCATGCGTGCGAGTCCTAGTTGCTTCCGACATACCTGCCACTTCTTAGCCTTAACCGTTAATCTGCTTTCTTACGTGCAAGTTAGATAGTAGCATTTTACTGTTTGCTCAAAGCAGTTAATTAAAATAGACGCGGCGTTATCTGGGCATTTGGCACCAATTTACGACATTTCTTTATCGATTATTTACGCTGGTAGCTGACTCGCAGCCAATCGTCATTCGCCTGTCAACAAAATTGACACCTCTTTATGTCCTTTGCTATAGCTGATATGATTATTAACCCCTCCCCCAATAATTTTGAGTAATCGGCGAGGCAGTAGACGTCCTTACTCCTCATGATTACCGCGCATCGCCATCCACCGGAGCAAAACAAAAAGGGCGGGGCCTGCTGCGCTTGCAGGCCCCGCACCGGTTGACACCCGACGGGACACAGCCGGGCGAGGCGGATCCGTGCTACCGCCCCGCCTGGCCGCGATGTTCAACTACAGCTCGTTGGCCGCGTGATACGCCGTGCGAATGGCGCTCGCAATGTCGGCGGTGCGCTCGCCCGAGCAGTCGCCCACGCAGGTCACGGGCACCGTCACGCCATCCAGGTCAAACGCGTTGGCCTTGGATCCCACGGCCATCACCACGTAATCGCAGGCGATCTTCACCGGCTCCTCGGGGCCGTCCTCGGTGGTGTGCACGGCCTCCACGCCCTCGTCGGTAACGGCGGTCAGGCGGGTCTTAACGTGCTGTTCCACGTTGTGGGCGGCGAAGTCGCTCATGATCAGCGGCAGAATGGTCTCGGACTCGCCCGCGGCAATCTTGTCGAGCATCTCGACGATCGCCACCTCGCAGCCGTGCTGCAGCAGGTACTCGGCAGTCTCGGTGCCCACCAGGCCACCGCCAATGACGGCAACGCGCCCGCTGAGCTCCACCTTGCCGGCCAGCACGTCCCAGCTCGAGACGACCTTGTCCGAGTCGGCACCCGGAACGGGGATGACCACGTCGTGCGCGCCCACAGCCACAATCGCGGCGTCGGCGGCGTTGAGATCCGTGGGGCTAGCGGCATGGTTGAGCTCAACCTTCACGCCCAGGCCGGGCAGAATCTTCTCGTAATACTCGACCGAGCGCATAATCTCATCCTTGCGCGGAGGCGCGGCCGCCAGCACAATCTGGCCGCCCAAGTGATCGCTCGCCTCATAGACGGTCACGTCGTAGCCGCGTTTGGCCGCCACGCGCGCGGCCTCCAGGCCGGCGATGCCGCCGCCCACCACGGCGATCTTCTTGTCGCCCTCACCCGGTTTAATGGCGATGGTCGCCTCGTCGCCGTTCTCGGCATTGAGCACGCACGAGATGTACTTGCGGTTTTGAATCGCGTCGACGCAGCCCTTGTTGCAGTTGAGGCACTCGCGAATGGGCTCACCCGTGGCGGCCTTCAGCGCAATGTCGGGGTCGCACATGAGCGAGCGGCCATAGGCGATAATGTCGGCCGCGCCGTCCTCAAGAATCTTCTCGCCAGCCTCGACCGAGACAACGCGGCCGACGGTTGCCACCGGCACGGAGACCAGGGCCTTGACGCGCTCGGCCACGGGCAGCGTCCAGTTGTAGGGCATGGCGCCCATGGGCGGAATGGTGTCGCCCATGTTGCCGGTGTGGTTTGCCTGCGCCACCTGGATCATGTCGATGCCGGCGGCCTCGAGCAGCTTGGCAAACTCGCAGGCCTCGTCGGGCAGCAGGCCGCCCTTGCCGCGCTGCGTGCCGTCGGGGTTCTCCATGATCACGGGGAGCTTGTACTCCACCATCAGCTCCGGCGCGGCCTCCTTAATGGCGGCGACAACCTCCAGCGCGTAGCGGACGCGGTTCTCGAACGAGCCGCCGTACTCATCGGTGCGCTGGTTGAGGATGGCCGAGCACAGCGAACCCACCAGGCGGTCGCCGTGGACCTCGATGGCGTCGATCCCAGCCTGCTGCGCGCGGGCGGCCGAGGCGGCGATGGCTTCCTTGATCTGGGTGAGCTGCTCCACGCTCGCCTCGTTCACAAAGTGCTGCATATCGTGGTGCAGCTTGGCGTAGGCCTGCTTGCGAATCTCGTTGGACTCGGCCATCTTGGCGGCAAAGGTCTCCTCGTCGCCGGCGGCCTTGGCCTCCTGCGCGGCCTTGGCGGCGGCCATGGAGCCCATGACCATGCGGCCGACGCCGGGCACGTCGTACTCGGGGTGGAACAGCTGCAGTGCGACCTTGGCACCGTGCTTGTGGACGGCGTCGGCCAGCGCCTTAAACGTGGGGATCTGGGCGTCGGTCGCCAGCTTGGGCGTGGGGCTTGCGGTCATGACGGGAGCGACGTCGCCGATGACGATGTAGCTCACGCCGCCGCGGGCCAGGCGCTCGTAAAAGGCCAGGCTGCGCTCGCCAATGGAGCCGTCGCGCTCCTCGTAGCCGGTGGTAAGCGGCGGGAACATAATGCGGTTCTTGAGCTCAAGGGGGCCAACCGTAATGGGCTGGAGCAGCTTGGATGCAGGTGCGGTCATGGATATTCCTCTCTTGTAGGCGCGACGGCGATGGTGCCGCGTAGTTGTCTAGAGGATATGACATGGAAGTGCAGCAGCACAACGGAAATCGGCGGATAGCAGGTAGCGGCAGGTGGATGGGGCGGGGCGGCCCGTCGGTTTGTCTCAATCTGTAACAGTAAGGCCCTATTTTGCCGAGCAACTGTTACAGATTGAGACGAACCAATCTAGCCTGCCGAAAGATCTAGATCTGTAACAGTTACTCAGTAAAAACCGTCCCTCGTGTTACAGATTTAGACAAACGAAGACCGTCCTGCCGAAACATCTCAATCTGTAACAACTACAGACCAAAACCGGACCCACCTGTTACAGATCGAGACATTCTCCAACAACAGCGCCACCCCGTTCGAGGAAACGACCGCCACACTCACCTTTTTAAACAACCTAATACTGCACAGCCTGCAATAATAATTTGGTCACGCGTCGACTACGGCGAAGACGCGGCAGAAGGGACACCCATGCAACCGAGTACCACCGATACGTCTACCGCAAAGCAAGCGCTGCTCGAGGCGCTCTTGAGCGACGCGGGGCTCAAGAGCCTCACGCAAACGGCCTCTGCCGCTATGGACAACCCGGTGCTCGTCGTCGATCCCGTGTACCGCTATGCCGCCCGCGGCGGCTTTGAGCTCGACGATGACGACGACTCCCCCTTTGCAGCCATCACCCGCGCCGAGCTCTCCGAAGGTGACATGCTGCAGGACGAAGCCGTGCGATACATCATCAAATGCGGCTTAGACGAGGAGATTGCCCGCTCGACAGGCCCGCTTACACGCTATAACGACATGTTCCGCCTCAACACCATGACCGATGCGATCAAGGTGCACGGCACGTGTCTGGGCCGGGCGATGATGATCGAACGCAATCACGCCTTTGGCGATAGCGATCGCGAGGTCTTTGAGTTCTTCGTCCGACTGCTCGCGCAAGAACTGCAGAAAGGCGGCTTTCTTTCGTTGGGCGGTCAGCAACAGGGGCCATATTTTCTCTCGCGCCTCCTGGACGACGAAATCCCCAACCCCATCACCTGCACACGCAAAATGCAGCTCGTCGGCTTTGCGCCGCTTCCCGCCCTCTACGTTGTATGCCTGCTCAAAAAAGATTCCCAGCTCGAGGCGCGCGAGGCGGAGAGCATCCGAGGACAATTGCAGCCGCTACTGCACCATAGCCTTATCACCATGTACGAAGGTGAGCTCGTGGCGCTGGTAAGCCGTCCGCCCTCCACGCAGCTACCCGCCAACGATGAGGCGATCCTTGCCCGCGTTGCTGCCACGAACAATTTGTTCATTGGCATCAGCAACGAGTTTTCCCAGGCAACCGATGTGCGTTCGCACCTCAATCAGGCACGCGCCGCCATTCGATACGGCTCGACCTTTACCAAAATCCTCGAAGACACCCATGTGTATCGCTATTGCGAATACACCTACATGGAAATGCTCGACATCTGCAACGACCACATCAACCTTATAAACTACTGCCATCCGGCAATCTGGGCACTTTGGAAGCATGACCAGTCGCACGATTCCGAGCTGGTCGAGACGCTCTTTGCCTTTATGCAGCACAGCTGTAACACGGTGCGCACCGCCGCGATCTTGTCGCTTCACAAAAACACGCTGCTCTATCGCATTAACCGCATAAAGGAAATCACCGGTAACGACTTGGCATCGGGAGAGGACCTCTTTTTGTTCCACCTCTCGATTCGCACCCTAATCTACCTTGGCTTTCTTGAGCCGAGGATTAAGCCCCGCACCAGCGCCGACCTGCACTGCCGCAAGTAGGCCGGGCGGGGCTTGGGCAAAACTAGTCGCGCTTAATCTCCAGCGTGGGGAACGTCATCTTGGCGTACTTTTCCATGAGCGGCTTTACTTCGTCCATATGGGCGAAGAACTCGTCGCGGGTCTTGTTGATCTCGTTGAGGTGCTCGGCGCGCGCGTGGTCGTCGTTGCGGTCGCGGATCAGGCCGTTCTCGGCAATCTTGAGCTTGGGGCGACCGGTGCGCTCGTCGGTTACGATATCGCCGCCGGCGCCGCAGACCGCACACTCCCAGGGAAACTCGGCCCCATCCCAATGCTTGTCGCCGGGGTACACCAGGGAGCTGTGGCAGTTGGGACACACGCCGTCATCCGGATCGCCCAGCCAGCAGCGCTCGTCAACAGGCGTGCGAATGGCCTTGACGATGTTCTCGCCCATCTTGTGGGCGCGGGCGATCTGTCCGCCCCACTCCACGTCGTCTCCCCACACAAAAGCATTGCCCGGGCGGCCGTCGCGCTGCGCCATATAGCGATCGACAACAGTCATCGACATGGTAAACATAGTCGCCTGCAGGCTCTCCAGTGCCAGGGACTGCCAATCGTGCATGGAACCGCCGACGGAGATGAGGCCGGCAACGGTATGCGGATTCTCCTTTACGGCACCGATGGCAAGCAAGAACGAAAGCTCGTATGCCAAGAAGCGCTGGGCAAAGCGGGTGTACACCGAGCTGGGCGTAAGGTCGTAGGTCGGAACCGAGAAGATCACGCCCTGGCAGGTCTGCAGTTCGCGAATAATCGCATCTACATCGTCTTTGTTTTTAAGAACGCAGCCGTGATATTCCTTTTGCAGGCCGGCGCCCATCTTTCCCATCTGCATGGTGCAGCCCTCGCAACCGGTGCAGGGCAAGATGTTATAGTCGAACAAATTGATCAGCTCGACCTCGCCGCCAGCCTCGCGCACCGCGCAAAGGGCCTCTTTGGCCAAAGCCTCGCCGTTGCCACCGTGCCTGCCGGCACAAATCGCCATCACTTTAAACGACATGGTCGCTCCTCTCCAGAGCATTTTGGACACGGATTCTGCCCGTGTGTACTTCGCAAAAAGCGTACGGCAGACGTAAAACATGCGCACCGTCCAGGCAACCAAGGCCCGCTCGGTATTTGCGGAATACCTCGTGCAGATAAACAAAGGCCCCTCCCGCATGCCTACAAGGGACAAAACGGAAGGGGTCGGCGCTCTTATTTGCGCTTAAAGGGAATGGGTTTGGGCGGGCACTTGGGCTTGACGGCCCCAGCCGTGACGATCGCGCCGTTGTCGCAGATATCCAGGCAGGCACCGCACTTGGTGCAAGCCTTTTGGTCGATCACGTGGATGAACCGCGGCCTTCCCAGAATCGCGTCCTCCTCGCAAACGTCCGAATCGACACACTTGTTGCATGCCTGGCATTTGGAGGCGAGGATATGGAAGGTCAAGAATGCCTGGCATTCCCCGGCGGCACAGACCTTCTTGGTGGTGTGCTGCATAATCTCGCCCTCGAACAGGTCGAGGAACGACTGCACCGTGCGCGCCAGCACGCGACCCTGCTCGCACAGGCACTGCGCCTGCATCACGGGGCAAAGGTCACGAAGGAGCGCCAAGTCACCCGGCTTGCCCTTCTTGCGGCAGATATCGGCAAGAATCGTTGCAATCTGATGCGAGCCCTCGTAGCCAAAGACACAGCGTCCGCAGCTCTCGTGACGATAGAGCGTGCAAATGTCCAAAAGCGCCTTTGCCATGCAGTTTTTGGCGGTGTAGACGCGCACGTAGTCGCTGCATAGCTCAATCTTTGAGGTGTCATCGGGCCTCAGCAGCAGACCGCTGGGATAGCCAATCCCCACCGCTTTAGCGTCGTCGGCGCCCGCCGCGGCAACCAGGGATTCCGCACTCACGACACGGCCGACCTCAACGGGCTCCTCGGCCCCGTCAATCCACACCCAGCGCTTGCCTTCGGCGGCAAGTAACTCTGATCCGCTCAGGCAGCGGTCGGCGCCATCGCCCTCGCAGCAAGATGGGAGAGGCTTTTCGCCGTCGAGCATCTTGGCCGCGGCCGAACCGTTGGCATAGACAAAGCCCAGGCTCGGGTCGCACTCGATCACGCGGCAGGACTCGCCCAACGCATCCGCGAGCGCGGCAGAGACCTCATCGCCTGCCGGTACCAAAACCGCCTGGGCACCGGCCCCTGCAATTTTTTCCGCAGCGGCCGCCACGTCCTTCTTAAGGAGCCAGAGCGCGACGGGGGCCTGCTTATGCGCAGGCATAAAGTTGATGATCGTCATGGGTTATCGCTCCTTTCCTAGTATTCGTTCCACAGGCGCGGCGTACTGATCGTTAGGCGCAAATCGCACTGCAAGCAGCGGCTCGCCTCGCACGTAGCCTCATGGTCGGTATAGGGGCACTCAAACGTATCGAAGTTATCCTTACGCGTCTGGGCATCGACAAACTCGGGCTGCACGGCATCGTCGTAGAAGCCCTCGGGGACGCGGCCAATCCACTGCTCGGGAGCATCATGCTCGGTCAGCTCCTCGTCGATGTTGCCATCGCCACCCAAAGCGCGGTCGATGGCCGAGGCGCACGTGCGACCTGCAGCGATTGCCGCGATCACCGATTTGGTACCCGTCACGCAGTCGCCCGCCGACCAGATGCCTTCAACGCTCGTCTTGCCTTCGGTATCGGCCACGATATACGGGCCGTGCGTAAGCTCAAGGCCCATCTGGGCCGTGCCCTCGGGCTTTTGACCCACGGCAAAGATCACGCAGTCGGCATCGATGGTCTTCTCGCCGCCGTCGAGCAGTTCGGTGACGGCGCGGTGGTTCTCGTCAAAGTAGAACCGCTCGATCTTGTGGATCGTCATGGAACCGACCTTGCCCGAACCGTCCTCGGTCTCGTTAATGCTGGTAAAGGCATAGGCATCGTGCAGGACCACGCCTTCCTCGGCGGCCTCGGCACGCTCCTCGGGCGTCGAGGTCATCGCGTCTTGGGCCTCAAGGCAGGCGACATCGACCGAGGCGGCACCCAGACGCACGGCAGTGCGGGCGCAGTCGTACGCCACGTTGCCGCCGCCAAGCACCACGACGCGCTTGCCCGTCAGGTCCGGGGCGCTGCCCATACGGGCGGCCTTCAGAAAATCGGTGTTACGCAGCACGCCTTCGAGGTCGTGGCCGGGCATGGGAAGCACCGTTCCGTCATGCGTGCCCACCGCAACCAGCGCGGCATCGAAGCCCTGCTCCAAAAGCGCCTGGGGCTCGGCGATTCGCTCGCCACAGCGCAGCTCAATGCGCGGCTCGGCGTCATCACCCTGGGCAATCTCTAAAATCGTCGCAACCTCGGCATCGACCGTGGCATCGGGCAGGCGATACGCCGGAATGCCGTAGCGCATCTGGCCGCCGACCTTCTCGTTGGCCTCGAACACCACGACCTTGTGGCCCTTCTCGGCGCAATAGAGTGCGGCGGTCAAGCCGGCGGGACCGGCACCCACAACGGCGACGCTCTTGCCGCTCAGCGGCTCATGGCGCACGTTGGCCTTCCAGTCGCCCGCATCGCGCACGGCCGCGGCGCGCTTAAGACGGCAAACCGAAACCGGCGTGCCGTTGAGCTCGTTGCGCTTGCAGGCATCCTGGCAGCTATGGACGCAAATGTCGCCCAGGCTCTCGGGGAACGGGACCTTCTCGCGCACCACCGCGGCGGCTCGGGTGTACTCGCCGTTACGGATGTGACGCAGGTAGCGTGGGATATCCACGTGGGCGGGACAGCCCGAGCGACAGGGGACCACGTTGTCGGCATAGGACTTGTTCTCATCGAACATATCGAGCGTGTCGACGATCGAGCCCGTGGGACACACTTCGATACAGGCACCGCAAAAACGGCATCCGGCCTCTTGCAGACTCACGCTGCCGTCCGTACCAATGCGAATGCCGTCCTCGGTGCGCTGGTAGTCCAAGACGCCGGCGCCGCGCAGCTCGCGGCACGCGCGCACGCAGCGACCGCACCGAATGCAGCGGGTGAACATATGGGTGATCAGCGGGTTCGATTCGTCCGTGGCGACCGGACGGCTCTTGGTGCGCCAGCGCGCAGGCGAAACTCCCAGGTACTGATGCATAGACTGCAGCTCGCACTTGCCGTACTTGGGGCAGCCGGTGCAATCGGCGGGATGCGTGGCCAAGATAAGCTCCATTGCCAGCTTGCGCACGCGCTCGGCCTGCTCGCCTGTCGTGTTGACGACCATTCCCTCGGCAACCTGCGTCTTGCAGGCACACACCGGCTCATCTTGGCCTTCGATCTCGACCATGCACAGACGGCATCCGCCGACGGCCTCAAGATCGGGATGTTTACACAGATGCGGAATATAGATACCGGCATCGAGCGCGGCTTCCAGGACATTTTGCCCTTCGCGTGCCTCGACCTCGGCTCCATTAATCGTTAGCTTCATTCGTTCCCCTCAAAACGTCGCTCTTGTCCAGAAAGGCGCCCGGGATCAAAGCGATCCCGAGCGCCTCGCTTGTAGGGCAAATCCCCGCCCGCACCCAACGCGTGGGTGTCTGCAGGCGCGAACAGCTGCGGTGTTACGACCACTCCTCGTCGCCCGCATCCTCAAAGAGGGCTGCGGCGGCGTTTTCGCCGGCGATGCGACCCGAGTTAAGGCAGAAGCCCATGGTGTTACCCGGGATGCAGTAGTTATAGGAGTCGCCATAGATGGTGCAGGCGTCGGTGCCAACGCAGTACAGGCCGGGGATGACCTCATAGTCGTCGGTCATGACCTCCATCTTGTGGTTAATGAGCACGCCGCCCAGGGTGCCGTAGGCGCCACAGTACTGCTTGCAGCAATAGAAGGGGCCCTTCTCGAGCGGCTTCATAAACTCGCGCTCTTTCTCAAAGATGTCGTCCCAGCCGTTGTCGCACATCTCGTTGTACTCGTCGACGTTGGCGAGCAGACCCTCCACGTCGATACCCGCCTTCTCGGCAAGCTCCTCCAGCGTATCGGCCTGGCAGATTGCTGGATAGCCGGCCTCCAGGTCGCGGTTCCACTGCTCCTCAAAGCCGTCGTACAGGTCGTGCGGATGAACGTGGCTGACGATATCCGGACCATCCTTCTTCCAGTGCTTGAGCATACGGGAATCAAAGATGGCATAGGCGACCTTGCCGGGAAGATGGTTGATGGCGTTGCCGACAAAGGTGGTGTTGAAGATCTCGTCCTCCGGCATAAAGCGCTCGCCCAGGCGGTTGCACCAGTAGCACGGCTGACGGAATGCGCCCTCGACATAGAAGTGGTTCATGTTGTCGGGGATCTGATACATGAGCTCCATGGTCACCGGGGTGTGGCCGCCGCCGACCTCGTGGCACATGTTGATGCCGTCGCCGTCCATGCCCGGAATGGCAAACGAGAACAGGTCTTTACCCCACTCAAAGTCGAGCTTCTCCTTGATGAGCTTGGCGTTGTTGCCAAAACCGCCCGTGGCGACAATCGCGGACTTACACGAGATCTGGTACTCCTCGCCGTCCTTGTCCTTTGCGGTCACGCCGCAGATGGCGCCGTCCTCGCCCTTGATAAGGCCGGTGCCCGGGCACTCAAACATAAACTCGACACCCAGGTCCTGGGCACGCTCGGTCATGCGCTTGGTCATCGTGGTCGCCGCGCGAGGACCGGGCTCCGAGCCATCCTCGGGCTGCACGACATGCCAGGTGTACTCGCCGTCGGAATAGGCACGCGTGCGCTCGCGGGCGCGGAACGCCGGACGCACGGAGTTAAACACCACGCCCATATCCTGCAGCCATGCGATGGTATCGCCCGACTTAAAGTAGTAGTCGCGCACCAGGCGAGCATCGACCTGGTAATGGGTGTAGAACATATGGCGACGGAAGAGCTCGCCAGGCGTGACCTCGATCATCGAAGCCTTCTGAAGCGGAGAGCCAGCGGCGGCAGGCCCCATGCCCATGTTGGCGGCGCCACCGGTAATGGGGGCCTTCTCCAGGGCAATGACGCGAGCGCCTGCCTCGGCTGCAGCGACCGCTGCGGCAAGGCCACTCAGACCCGCGGCAACGACAACGACGTCGGTCTCTAACTGTTTCATGCGAATCCTCCTTTATAGGGCTCTTGGACGAACCCGGACTTCATGCGAATTGCATGCGTATCGACAGCCATACTTTCGCTCGAAAACAGACTCAAAGCCATGTGCAGGCGCACCGATGTTTGCCCATAGCGACCATGGGCTTTGTGCGGATGAACCATGCGTTTGGGCAACGCTTTCGAGCGCATGGCCCTGGCGCCACACGTACAGGGGGGGGGCGGTGTGCTTCACGGCGTCCGCCCCCCTGATAATCGAGTTTTTCTTATTTATGGTTCTGCTGCGCCCCGAGCACATCGAGCGGCGTAAGCGCCTGAATAGCGCGCTCTTTTCCAAAGATTGCCGAGCACACGAGCGTTCCCGACATAACCAGGCAAACCGCGAGCGCGATTCCAAAGGCCCAGAATGCGAAGAGGTGACCAAAGTTGATCGGCTGCTGCAGCATAAACGTGAAGAACGACGTGGCAAGACCCATAAAGACGCAGGGCACATTGGAGCAGATCGAGACAAACCAAAACCGTCCCGGCAGAAAATCTCAATCTGTAACAGTTACTCGGCAAAATCCATCCCTCGTGTTACAGATTTAGACAAACCGTCCAGGCGGGGACTCAACATCTCAATCTGTAACACCTAGCCGCCCAAATCGGGTCTAGATGTTACAGATCGAGATTTTGTTTGAGAGGCCGAGAATTGGACCGAAAATACGGTCCCGGAATAACAAAAAAGCTCGCCGGCTAGGCCGACGAGCTGCAAGTTCTTGGTCGCGGGGGCAGGATTTGAACCTACGACCTCCGGGTTATGAGCCCGTTGGAGGCTGGCGCTCATAATATACATGGGTGTTTACCTGCGGTTTTATTTGTAGATGTTTGGCGCTATTGCTCGTATTTTTCTACTCTATTTCTTCGTCAAACGCTTTTCTTCTTCGAATCTTCGTTCAACGTGCGCAGCGGAGCCGCATGAAACGCCTCATAATCCAATTGAGCTATCGGGCCGAGGCTTCCGGCAGGATTAGGCGTTTTTGCAAATCACTCCTATGGCATCTTCAAGCCTCTTCTTTGTAAGGACCTCGTCGTAGCGCCATTCAAGCAACTTGACCCCCCTATCTGCGCATTTCGCTCTCTTTCTTTGGTCGAGTTCTTTTCTGCTGCGAAGTCCATCCTCGCCACCAAAGAATTCAACTGGCTCATAGTGCTGAATTCCCTGATATTCAATTCCAAGGTTAAGCCGGGGGATGTAAACATCCAAGCTTTGGCGACCAAGCCAGTCCTCGTGATACTGAAACACAGCATCGCGATACAGGCTCTTCGCGATCCTGAACATCTGGTATTCGCCCTTCCACTTGATATTGAGCCGACCAGATTCCGCCATCTTTGTTTTCTGGGCATTGTATAGCGAGCGCACTCGTTTTTGCCGCTCGCTGAGAAAGGACAGATCTGGTTTTCCGTTGGCGAGTTTAGGACAAGCAAACTCACCCCTTGCGTTTAATTTACTGCCAGGAACGAGCCGGTCGAACAAGTTGACAAGGATCATTCCCTGAACAAGCCTCGATCTATTCCGAAGGCCTTCGAGCGCCCACTGAAGGTCGGCAATTGTGGAAAACTCTGATACAGCGAGAGCGTTTTCGAGCACCGCTTGATGGAACGCCATGGCGGAACTACCACGAAAGAAGTACTCGATCTCCTCTTTCCCCGGCACATAGAGAAGGTATTCATCAATGGGAATATCGTAAATCGAATAGGGCCTTGTCATGCCTTTAAGAAGCATGAATGAGATGAGATCAACGTCGTCGATATCAACATCGATTGAATAGTTTTCCGTCTCGTCGTCCTTAAAGGTGTTTTCCACCGGAACGGGATCGTAATGCTCCTTCAAATATTCAACCGCGACCCTCGACGGCATATCGTTTCCCTTGCTGAAATAGAGACGAATGTGCCCATCTTCAATTGCCTCGGCGGTCATTTTGTCTCTTAGATCAAATAGGGCTTTGTTTCTTTTGATTTCGCATTCCCAAGCAGGTCCATGGCTTACACCGACTAGGTCTAGCGTCCCGTCCGTATTGCGGACATAATGCGACCAAAGTTCTCCGTCAACGATCGAAAAACCGACCGCGCCGTCAGCGGCGTTCCTAATCGGGCCCTCGACGCCCTCGATGGTCTCAGCAAGCTCCGCCCCATCGAAGCAAAGCAATTTCGAGGCGCCATCCGATTGATATTGAGAGCATGGTCGGACTTGCACATAAAAATGAAGCGACGGCATCTCGTCGATATCGGGGGCAACGTCGCAGTCTTGCGATCCGAGGAAGGCAAATTGGCGATTGAAGCCTATTTTGCTCTTGTCCCAAGTTATAACAACGCGTTCCGCATTTGCGACCGAAATGACCCTGCCATCCGGAAACGGCAGTTCAAGGGTCCCCACCCCATTGAACGCCCCAACACCACGCCTGATTCCATAGGCGATATATGCACCATCACGGCCTTTGACGAACAGCCGACCATCCGTACCACAGTATCCATTCAACGCAGCCTGGGATACCGATTGGTCACTCCACTGGCCATACCGAAAAAACTCCACTGACATTCACCCCACGTCGATAACCGCTGCAACAGATAGTCGTTGTTCATTATCAGGCGTTGATGATCTTTATCGCCCAGTGATCGGCCAACGGCACCGCGGCGGCCCACAATCGACAAGCCGCATGAACGCCCGTCGCCGCAAAGATCAGCAAGGGACCGCGGTATCGATTCACGACCCATAGAACCGATACCTATAAACCCCGCCGTCATCTTAGGCCCCGCTCGCCGAGATCTTTAGTGCGGCATTCGCCGAGAGCAAATACGGCTCTGAAACGTGTTGCACCTCCGCTGCGCGGCCTCAAGGGGGCCCGCGGAATCACCCACAATTCTCCTCTTCGATACGAATGGCGGGGATTGCCGTGGACCTCCCTTGACCCCGCTCCGCTCCGGTGCGGCTTCTGCAGGAGCAGAAGCAAGCGCCGCCGACGCAGCGCTTCGCTTCTGCGCGCAGAGGCGAGAGTCTAAGGGCCACGCGCCCGGAACGGAGGAAGACATGCAGCAGCTGATGACCGAGGAAATCGCCAAGACGGTGCCGAGGCTCTATGGGCAGGACGGGACGGAGGACCCCACGGTCTACGCCCACTACTTCTCGTGCGTGAACGGATGGGACTGGTGGCTGCTCGAGTTCGACGGAACGGACGAGGCGTTCGGCCTCGTCGAGGGCTACGACGACGAGCTCGGCTACTTCAGCATCAAGGAGATGGCCGAGCTGAACCGCCAGATGGGGTTCGCCGCCGTCGAGCGCGACGAGCACTTCTCCCCGAGGCCGCTCAGCGCCGTCAGGAGGAGGTAGCCGCATGGTCACGGTCGAGTTCGACTCCATGGGCGAGGCGGTCCGCCTCGCCCTCGTGGCCGGGGAGTACGCGGGCGGCGGCCTGGCCGTCCTCCTCCTCGACGCCACGGACCCGCGCTCCGAGGGCTACATGGCCGAGTGGGGCGTGCTCACGGCGAGCGTGCCGGCGGCGGCCGAGTGGTGCCGCGGGCGGGGCAACATCGCCATCGACGCCGACGCGCCCGCGGCGCTCCTCGAGGCGATCGAGGCCGCCGGAGTGGTCCGGATGGCCGACCGCTCGGCGGCGTCCGGGATGGCCCGCTACCCGCTGGCCACGGTCGCCGGGCACGCCCTCGACGGCATGGGTGGCCTGCCCGAGACCCTCGAGGAGGCCCTCGGCTCGACGGTCGTCGTCGAGTACGAAACGGGAGGCGACGGCGGCGCGTTCGAGGTGGGGACCGCGCCGGCCGGATCGGCCGAGCTCGAGCGACTCATCGCCGCCGCGAGGTCCGAGGCGGACGAGTTGGCGCGCATCGGTGGATGGGCGGCCGTCCGAATCGGTTTCGGGGATGCCGAGACCATCGACTGCGAGACGGGCCGAACGGTCTACACGACCGGAGCGGAATAGCCACGGCCGCCACCCGCACGGGCATGCCGGCGACGGCGCGCCCCTCGCGGCGTTTACCGGGGACGCTTCGCGTCGTCCCCGGACCCCTGCGCGCCAAAGGGACGAGCCCCCTTGGAACCCCGGACTGCCGCCGGCGGGCCGTGAACGGCGGGCCAATCACTCGGCTTCAACTCGCGATCGCCCCGCCGTGTCACGCCCCGCCGGCTCTCGCTCCGGCTCCGTTCGATGGCTCCCATGGGTCGCCATCACTGCACCTCCGCTCACCTGTCCCGTTGCACTCCAGCCGCATGGGCTTCCGCTGCACGGGCCATGCAAGATGTGTATCCGTGCGTACACGGCGTCCTGCAGCCGCCGCGCACACACGGATATCTTGCCCTGCGGGGCCGTCCCCCGGGCTTGCGGGACGCCTGTTGCGTTCCGGTCCCGGGAGACGAGAAGAGGGGCCTTGGCCCCTCTTCAAGATGTGCCGATTCAGCTTGTTGCTCGTTCGCCCAACCGGTATCGATGCCCGCGTCGCGCACCACGAGGACGGCCGTGTGACCGGAAGCGCGGCGCACGCGGAATCCCCCGCCATCTCCATCGACGCGGCAGAGAGCGTCGAAGAAATCCCTCCCCGCACCATCTTGGTACCAAGGAGAATCCGGAACACTGTCGGTGAGCCTCAGCTCGGCTATGCCATCGCGCATTTTGAGCTTGGCATCGAGCTTGATGTTGATTTCCATAGCCATTATCCCTCTCGCCGGGCGCATCTCGCACCCTTCTACATTTCGTTGTCCCGGCCGTTGTCCATCGACCTCTCCGCCATCCGGTAGACGGCGGCACCGATGCCCAGGGCGTGCTGTATGCCGCCCCTCGTGAAGCCGCGGCCGAGCTTGCGGCCGCTGATCGCGGCCTTCCTGACGGCGTGCCCTCTCCCGTCCCTGCGGTCGTATGTCGGGCGGTACTCGAAGACGAGGTCGCGCTCCCCGAGGTTCCGGTCGCGGCTGAGGCGCATGTGGACGCCCCTCCGCTCCAAGGCCTCGTTGAGTGCGCGCATCCTGTTCGGCGCGCCGGACGCCGCGACCTCGCGGACGCTCTCGCGCACGACCCGGCGCACATGGTCCTGGTCGGTCTCGAAGCCCGGGTCGGCCTTCGAGCCGATCTCGCGGGCCCGCCGCTCGCCCCTCGACTCCTGCCGGGCGTGGACGCGGCTGTTGCGCTGCCCGCGCTCAAGCTGGGAGAGCCCCCAGCGCTCGTCCATCTCGCGCATCCTTGCCGCATGGAGGGTCTTCTGGCGTGACGCCCTGCCGTCGTTGAGGCGCTTTCCGGTCGAGAGGTCGGTCCGGTTGATGGCGATATGGACGGCGTAGCGGTCGGTCCCGTCCTTCGAGTGCTCCAGGTGGAGCGCCCACGCCGCCTCCTGGTTCGGATAGTAGCGGGCAACCCACTCCCGGGCGAACTCCATGCAGTCGCCCTTGGACATCCTCCCCCCGTTTACGTTGCACTCGTCGGGGTTGAACGCGATGATCTGGTGGTAGCAGTAGGTGCATTTCGAGCCCTTGCGGCCGGGCTCGTTGTGGCCGTAGGCCTCGCGCGTACGGTCCATCTCCCTGGCCCAGTTCTCTGGTTCGTTGAGGTTCTGCGAGTCGAAGTCGAGCGCATCGTGCTTCTCGCTCGTTCGGTCGAGATAGCCCGACAAACTCTTCATGTGCTGCGCGCTCGTGATCGCCACCTGCTTGATAGCCGTCATGTCCGTCCCCTCACTCGTCCCATGCGGCCCACTCGTCCGAAAGGGTCGCGTTGTCCTCGTCCGCCTTGAACACGTCGTCGGGCGCGACCTCGTCATCGTCCGCTCCGTTGCCGGCTTCGAACTCGGGGCACCACGGCTCCGGAACCTCGTACGCATCGCCCTCCGCTGCGGCCTTGGCACGGGTGTAGTAAGTGGCCCGCTTCGCACGCTCGGCCTGCTCGTCGCCAAGCCCGAAGAACGGGCCCGCCGGGGTGCGGCTGGCGTAGTCGAGCGGGAACTCGAACACGCCCTCGCGCCCGGGCTTCGAGTTCTCACCACCTTTGACGGCGATGAGGCCGTCGCGGATGGGGATGCGCTGCTGCCACTCCCACTCGTTGATCAGGGGGACGGCCGCCTCGTTGTAGCTCGTTCCAACGGACGTGCGGCCTTGGCCCTTCTGACTGGACGTCCCCATCGAGCGCACCGTGCGCTTTCCGACGAGCGAGGTGAAGAACTTAAAATCCTCGGGCTCCGAAAGCGACAGGGCGACTTTGATGCCGATGGAGCCGACCAGCTTGTCGCGCCCGGCCCCGCCGTCGCCCGGGTCGTTGTAGGCGTTGAGCTGCTTGAGGTTCTGAACGAAGAGATATTCATGGATCCTCATGCTTCGTCCGAGCGTGGCGATGGCGGGCAGGCAGGCGACCTTGACGTTCAGGTTGCCGATCTCGTCGAGAACGAGCGTCGTCTCGTGCGGCATCCGGCCGCCGTTCTCCTTGCATACCTGCTGCGCCACCTGCCACCACTGGTTGAGGAAACAGGTGTAGACGACGCCGTACGGGTCCCCCTCGTCGAGCATCTCGATGTACACGGCTGTCTTCCTCTCGATGAGGTCGCGGATCGACACGCTGCTCTCGGACGTCACCGCGCGGAGCGCGCCGTCGGAGAAGATGCTCAGGGCCTCCTTGAGGGTGGACACGACATTCTTGCCGGCCGTCGTCGCCCCTCCGTCCCCGAGGAGGTCGGACGCCGGCGAGAACGCCGGGTGCGTCGGGCCGAGCCCGCGGATGTAGTCCTTGAGGGGAGCGGACGGGTCCCTCGGGTCGTCGCCGGCGGTCCCGCGCTCGACGAGCGCGGCGACGCTCGCAAGGTTCTTCTGTTTACGCGGGGCGTCGGCCGTGCAGACGACGAGGATGCAGGCGGCGAGCATGTTGCGCGCGGCCTTGGGGAAATAGGTGTTCTTCTCCCCGCCGAGGGGTATGAGGTCGACGGCAACCTGCCGGGCAGTCCTCACGGCCGCATCGGTGTCGCCCGCCTCGACGGCATCGACGACGAGGCCGATCGGGTTGTACCGGCTTGCCCCCGGGTATCCGCTCAGGTCGAGGACGACGGTTTTGTACCCGAGCTCCCGCGCCTTGTCAGCCGTGAGTTCAAGGACCTCGGGCTTGCCGGTCGAGATGATGTTCCAACCGACCGCAAGCGCGAGCTGCATGGTCTCCAGCACCTGCAGCTGCGTCTTGCCTGAACCGGTCTTTCCGCAGGTCAGCGCATGGGGAACGGAAGAGTCGAACCAATAGCCCTTCGCGGTCGCGCCGAGGACGAGCCCGGCCCTCGCCGGCGTCCCGGTACCATCCCAGAAATCGTTCCGGCGTCCGAGCTCTCTGGGGCTGCGGACGATGTGGGCGTCACCGTAGATACCCTCCCCGACAACCCGGGTGCGTTCGGCGTCCTTAGAGGCCGTATAGCCAAAAAGGATGAGGAAAAGGAGACAGAACGCAGCGGACATGAACGGGATATGGCCGAGCCATGTTCCCGAAAGCCAGAAAGCCTGCCACATATCGAACCCGATGGCACCGAGCCAAGAGATCCAATCGACCGGGAGAGCCGCGATGGAGCAGGCGACCACGGGTGCCACCAGCGGATAACAGGCAACGGTGAGGACGACGGCGAAAGAAGCCGAAAGAGCCGTATTGAACTTGAGGTTGTTCATCCTGGCCCCTTCCTAAACGTTGCGGGCGTCGGCCAGGAAGGCCGAGACGGCGTCGGCCGCATCACCGACCTTCACGAGCGCGACGTCGAGGAACGGAGCAATCCGGCCGAGGTCATGGGTGATGTTCACCTCACGGGCCAGCTGATTCAGATTCGACCCGACGAGCCTCAGGTCGCGGTAGAGAAGTTTAAGGGCCTCGGGGTCGGTGTGGATAACGGGGCGGTCGCTATCCACAAGCGAGCGTCGGCGCATGTACTCGCTCTTACTCAAGCCGGCCGCGCGGGCGCGCCGCTCGATGGCGGCGCGCTCCCCACCGGTGACTCTTACGTATATGCGCCCGTTCCTCGCCCCGCTACTCATGGAACTTCCAAGCGCGCTCGAGGTCGGCACCGTATTTAGAGAGAAGGTACATGTTGCGCGGGCTCTTCACCGGCATGTGGGGCTGGAGGTAGGCGGGGACAACGGCAAGACGGTCGCAGGGCACGCCGAACTCGACGAGATACGCAGTCCGCGCAAGGGCCTCCTCCGGTCCGCTCGCGTCGATGCCGGCGGTATAGAGGATGCCCACCTGGTCATAGTCGCCACCCACAATGAGCTGGAGACCGCATCCGGGGGTGTTGCTCCCGTTGAGCTCGGCAAAAGCCTTGGAGACCATGTAGAGCACCCCGCCGCGCTCGACGAGCCTGATGCCCAGACCGCGAACGTGCGCGGTTGCCGGCAAGAAGCGGATATTCGGGTCAGCCGCGCGGATATGATCGAGGGCGGTCATGGTCGAAGTGCCAAACAGGCGCTCGATGCGCGTATCAACCTCGCGCTTGAGAAGCGGGTTGGGATAGCCGTCATGATGACGGGCGTAACCAGGGACGGGAATGCGGGCGATCTTCTCTTCGAGAGTATTCATGAATCGTTCCTTTCTGGGAGAGGCAGACCGGTACCGGTCGGTGCCGGTCTGCAAATAACAGGTATTTCGGTTCGCTGCTGGTCGGAAGGGCGGCTCGGCATGACGGTGCCGATGGTGCCGATAGGTCGATGAAATCTATCCGGCGGTCGCCTCAAACGCACGCCAAAATCCTGGGCTTGGCGCGGCACCATCGGCACCGCGCGGAAAACCCCAGCTAACCGTAGCGTCAGCGGTGCCGGCGGCCATTGACCTCGGCACCCCCGGCACTAGCGCCGGGGGTCGTAAACCCAGCACCGCTGCTTGCCGTAGGGGCCGCACTTGCGCTTTCCGTCAAAGCGCCATCCGGGACATTGGTCGGTGAGGATGGCGCTGATGTCCTTGGCGAGCTTCTGCGTGAACTCCTGGCGGAGGGCGTAGTCGGCGATCTCGTGGGTGCACACCGGATGGTCGCGATGGGCGGCGAGATAGCTGTTGATGGCGTCCGTGCGCGGATCCTCCTCGAGGAAGCCCTCGCGGCGCTTCGCGGCGTCCCCCTCCATCTCGGCCGAAAGCACCGCGCTGAAGCGCGGGTCGCCGGACTTCATCCAGTAGACGACCTCGGCCATAGCCTGGCGCGCGTCGTGGGCAAACTCAGCTGAGTGCACCGATTTCGTAGGCTCGACCGTGCCGCAGAGTACGGGAAGAAAACGGCGCGCGCCGGACGACTTCTCAGCGATGAAGCCGATGGTATTGGTCGTAGCGACGAAGACGCAGCGGCGCTGGAAGTCCGTCGACCGCTTGCCGTAGGCTACGCGAAAGGTGTCCGTCTGGCGCACTAGGCCGGCCTTCACCGCCTCAAGCGAGCGGCCGCTGATTCCAGTCAACTCGGCGAGCTCGACAACCCACTTGCCGCGCAGGGCCTCGCCTGTTGCCTTGATGTTGCCGAGATCGTAAATGCTGTCGCAAAAGTATCGATCGTCGAGAGCGATGCGCCGTGCGAAGGTCGACTTCCCGATGCCGCCACGACCGGCGAGCACCATTGTGTAATCGAACTTGCAGCCGGGATGGAAGGCGCGCTTCACGGCACCGCAGAGGAACAGGCGCTCGATTGCAACTGTAAGCTGGGAGCTGTCCGCTCCAAGGTAGGTGTGCAGCAGGGTGCCGGCGCGCTTCTCGCCGTCCCATTTGAGGCCGTCAAGCATCTGCGTCAACGGGTTGAACGCATTACCATAGGCGGCGATGGTCATAGCATGGTCGAGAGTCTTATCGGAGCGCAGCCCAATTGTGTCCTGGAGATGGGCGTAGAGCTCGGCGTCGTCCAGCGACGTCCAGGGGCGGACGCCCTTGGCGTCGTTCCAGGGCGTGGGACCGAGCGCGCATGTCGCGTCGGCGAGCTCGTTGTAGGCAAGCGGGATGCCGTCGGACATAATGGCCGCGACCGTCTGGTGAACGGTTGGGACCTTCTTCTCCTGCGGCTGCGGCACGGGACCGGCGGAAACGGACTGGGCATTATCCGAGGCGGCCATGCTAGGCCTCCCAGATATAATGGACTTCGATGCCGTGATCCTGGAGTACGGTATCGACGGCGATCATGTCCTCGCGGATACCGTCGAGGCGGCTCTCAATGTCGAGAATGCGGAGCGCGAGGTCCATATCAGTGAGCGGATGGTCGAGATCGTGCTCGCGCAGGAGCGTGCGCAAGCGCGCGGCGTTGAGGCCGCTATAATCCTTCATGGTTCTCCTTATCGTAGATTAGGGGGCAGTCGGTCGCTAGCGAACTTTGGTCGGGGAGCTAGCGGCCTTTCTTTTTGCCGCCCTCGTCGTCAATGGCGAGGCCGAGAGCGGCGTAGAGCTTGGAGCGCGGAATGAGCCATGCGTTGCCAATCTGCTTGAACGGCAACTTGCCGGCGCGCGCGATCTTGTATGCCTTGGAATAGCTACAACGCAGGATGGGCGCGCACTCCTCAAGGGTCAGAAGCTCGTCTGTCATAGATAATCACCTCCAAAATGTTATTTTAGACTCAATTCCTAGATAACATTCTATCTAAGAAATAGCGTTTTTCAATATAAAAATGAAAATAATTATTTAGATACAGTCTGGCAGATAACGAACTGAAATATAATAAGAGCAAACAAAGGGAAGGAGAACAATGAAGCCCATAGCGATCGCCACCAACGAGCTCGGCATGCACGTCATGGTGAGGCCGGTTCCCAGGCAGTTTCTTTCAGATGGGGCCCTCGACGAGGTCGCGACCGAAGACGTCAACGCCCTTATCACCGCAAGGCGTCCGTCCTCTCTGGCGTCCGCAATCGCCGACCTCCCCCCGCTGCTGCCGCCGTCAGCCGATACCATAGGCGACGGAAAGCGCCTGTATGGCCTTGATGAGGTGCTTTCCGGATCGTGGGACCTCCACCTGGACCATCCGGTCCCGGAACTCCTCCAATACGAATCCCAGCTCGATGTAAACACCGCCCTTGAATCGAGCCTTGCCTCGGCGAGGAGCGCGGCCAAGAAGCTCCCGTTCGGCGATGAATGGGTCTCGAGCGCACTCGGCGACCTCGATCCGGCCTCGACTGCGGTCGCCGTAGAGCCCTTCGCCGACTGGGCGCTGACCCGCAACATACTCGCCCTGACCGCCAAGTTGCTCGGGCTGCTTTCGGCAGATTCTGAAACTCCGATGCAGGACGCAGGCTTCATCCGTCGCCAGAACGAGGCACTGGGCATGGAGCTCTGGTACATCCCCTTCGCGTTCAATCCCTTCTTCGCGCCGACGAAGAGAAGCCTCAAATCGCTGCGGGCGAAACTGTCAGATTACCATGTCTATCAGCCGCTCTACGGCATCCTGACCCACCAGGAGGAAATCAAGAAGACCCTCCTCTCTCACACGTATGCGGAAGTGTTCGGTTCGGTCCCATACGGCAAAGAAGGCGCGGTTTTCGTGCTGACGGCCCCCGTGGCGTCCGAGGAGTACATAAGCCTGCTCGGCGGATGGAAGGATGTCACGGAGCGACACTACATGCTCTGCGTTGGAGTTGGGAAATCCCAGCGAGGCGATGCGGAGAACGTCGTCAACGCGCTTGTCGATTCTGTCTCCAAGCTCAGGCTCCCCAAGGATTCGTCGAGTCTGGGCTGGACGTGGGACAAATCTGCTAGGTTCTCCGCTATTCCCGTCCCAAGCGTGCGACGCGAGTCCCTCCTCTCGGAGCTGCTTTTCAGGGTCGTTTATAGAGGAAGGTTGCGAATCGGGATTTGTGCGAGCTGCGGCTCGCCCTTCATTCGGGCAGAAGCGGATCCCTTTAGGGACGTTTGCTCCCAGGCCTGCCGCATGACGCTACGGCGCAAGAACGGGTTGGCGTAACCGGAAAGGAAAGAAATGGCCAAGGTCCCGCGCAACAAGGGCTCCTACAGTGTCTACAAAGACGGACGGGCCCAGATCAAGTTCCCCCTCGGCTTCAACGAGAAAACTGGCAAGTACGGCGTCTACAACGAAAACTTTCCATCAGAGGCAGAGGCTATCGCGGCAATCAAGGAGATCAACGACTTCATATACCACGGAGGCACCGCCGCCGAGGTGCCCGCCCATAGGATGAAAAAAGATGCCAAGGCGAAGGAGGAGGCGGAGCTCTTCCGGGCATTCGCGGCGAATTTCGTCGCCGACCGAGAGAAACAGAAGACGGTCACAGAACGGACCATCAAGGACTACCGCACCCACCTGAAGAGAATCGATCCGTATATCGGAAGCATGCCAATAAGTGCCATCGGGCCCAAAGACATTAACGTCATGTACTCCGGCCTCCGGAGCAACGACCGCCGCAACGGTGGGGCGGCACCCGTCAGCGGCACGTACCTCCAGCACATACATAGCACCCTGTCCCTGGTCTTCGACCGAGCGGTCGTATACGGCTACATTGGCTCGAACCCCTGCAAGGATGTCGACAAACCCAAAAGGGACACCGAGGAGAAATATGCCCTATCGGTTGATGAGTGCCGCGCATTCATCGGGTCCGTGCTTGACAAAGGGCTTGAGGCGAAGAGCGTCGGCCTCCTTATCTGCCTGTGCACCGCCGCACGGTTATCGGAAATGCTCGCATTGACCTGGGCGGATTATTCCAGCGGCACCCTCCGCATCAGCAAGGCGATGAAAAAGGATAGCCAGGAGACCAAGGAGACCAAAACGGGGGACGTGAGGAACGATCCCTGCCCCCCGATATTGGTCGACGTCCTAGCAGAGTGGAAGGAATTGCAGGCGACCCAGCTCGAACGCGTCGGCCTGAGCCAGACAGGATCGACCCCCATCGTTCAGGCGAGGCGGGGCAAGCACACCCTTAAGACATCGTTCGAGAAGTGGTTCAGGCTACAGAAGCACAATTACAATCTGCCGCCGGAGATCACAATACACGGACTGCGCCATACCGCGACCAGCATCTTGCAAAGGGACTGCCATGTCGACATGGCGACGACGATGCAGATCACCGGCCATAAGACAGTCGAAATGCTGAAACGCTATTCTCATACGGACGACAGTGCAAAGCGCGCTGCGGCCGAGGCCTTTGGCGACTTGCTGGCACCCGACAAGAACGAAGCGCGTTGCCGCTACTGCCGCTACTGGACCGTGTCCCCGGACGACGCGGGAATCGGGGCATGCTGGCACGGCTACGACGGCAACGGGATCAAGGTCCTACCCGGCGCGACGAAATGCCCAACGAACGGCTTCAGGGCGGGCTGATCCAGCAACCGCTGATGTGGCCCGGCTCCGCAGACAAACTTACCAAGACAGTCATCCCATGGAGTCGAACTCGACCGTGACCATGTCGGTCGGGATCAGGATCGCGGACTACGAACTGCTCGCGGCATGCGGTGCGCTCCTCGCGGCGACGAGGAACCGGAGCGAGTGGACCGGAGCTTGGCTCTAGCCGACGTCACCCTCTGCGTTCCGCATGACGACCCAACCCGCGTTCACCGGACGCGCGCGTCGGCAGGCGGTGCGGAAACGTCGTTCTTCGAGCGGGTGTTCTCGAACGCCCAGACCCACCATCGCAGGCGGTCATCTGCCCCGTGAATGGGGTCCTCCCTGTGGTAGTGCTCCAGCATGAGCTGAGTGGTCCAGCCGCCGAAGCGCACCGTGTAGACCGCCGTCTGCGCGTCGTGGATGACCGCGCCGAAGGGGTCTATTCGAATGATTTGGTCGATCGTGAAGCCGCGGCCGTCCGGCCAGCAGACGCGGACAGGCACCGTCGTTCCGTCGGCGTTAGTGCGGGCGTAGACGTCTACGTACTGCTTATGGACGCGTCTGCCGGGCTTGTCGCCGTTGGCGCGAATCGTGATGCCGCCGCTGAAGTCCTTTGTGTGGCCCATCACTCGGGCATCACCGCCATGCCGCCACCGCGCTCGACGAACCAGTCGCCGTGCTCCCACCAGACCGTTTTGCGCTGCCTCGCGATGCAGACGTCGTAACGCACACAGAGGTTACCGAAGATGGCGCGGCCGAACTCCTGGCGGGCGTAGATGCTCTCAACCTTCCAACTGCGGCCGTCCGGCCAGTGGATGGTGACGGGATCGGACGGGCCGTGGTCGGGGTCGTCCGCGCCGTTGGCGTCCACGGGGATGTAGATGCGCTGTGCATCGGTGGGTATGCCGCAGGTTCCCGCAAGCGAGTGCTTTTTCATGATCATGCGCGTACCCCCGAACATCCGTTTGCATCTCACGAGCTTCATTGTCGAACGAACGTTCTTGATTGTAAAGCGAACGTGGTGTGGGGGTTCGGTGTGCGGTGTCCGGACGGAGGGGCATGGATGTATCGCGTGAAAAGCGCCCGCGATCCGGAAGACCCGCGCCTTGGTATCATTTTGCCATCCTTGGGGAAGGAAGAATGCCATGACTCAGCTCTATGAGATAGACGGGTACCACTATATAGTCGACCTGACGCCCTATTTCGTTCTCGGCGTGCTGGTCATAGCCCTGGTCTGTGCAATCGCGGTCCTGGTTCGCAGGATTCTGGCGAGCCCCTTTAGGTATCCCTACTACGTGGCCCGCTTCGATGTGTCTGGCAGGCGCAACGTGAGGATCGAGGACCACATCGACCGTCACCTGATGGACCCGGCCAGTTGGGACGCCATCGTCGCCCATAGGGCATACATCCAGAACTGGAAGCACGAGCAAGAAGGGTATCTGAAAACCTGCCGGCTCCGCAGCCGGCGCGAGCGTCAGTACGCCGAGGCGGTCGACGATGACAGGGCCTTTAGGTTCATCACCTGCCGCGACCAGACGAGGTACAAGCAGGCCAACTACGTGAAGACGTCCTACAAGGTGTCGATGGATGATTCCGAGCTTGACGTGAACTGGGAGTGGATCGTCGAGCGCCGCATCCGCCTCGCCGCTATCAACGACGAGGCGACGCTCAGGGGCTATCACGCCAAGAACCAGCGAAGGCTGATGACGAAGCAGCTGCGCGAGCAGATCGCCCGCCGGGACAACTACACCTGCCAGATATGCGGGAAATACATGCCGGACGGCGTGGGCCTGCACGTCGACCATATCGTGCCGGTCGCGAAGGGCGGCAAGACCGTTCCATCCAACCTGCAGGTGCTCTGCTCGAAATGCAACGGGCGGAAGGGCGCGCGGTAGCGGCGCGTTGCAGACACGCGCTATTCGTCGAAGAAATCGGTGTCAACGGCCTTGATCTCGTAGACCTGTCTCGTGCTCACGCCGACGCCGTAGTCGATCATGAGGCCGGCGAGCGCGGGGCCGTCGACGAGCACGACCGTCTGCCCCAGGAGGCCCTCAGCATATTTGCGGGCATCCTTGGAGAAGCGAGCCGTGGTGATGAAAAGGCCCTTCGATACGCCCTTTCCGGAAAGCGCCCCGACGAATGCCTGAACCTCCGGCCGTCCGACCGTCCTTTGCGGATCCCACCGCTTAGCCTGGTAGCAGATGGTTCCAAATCCGAGTCGGTCCTCACGGACGACGCCGTCTATCCCCTCGTCACCACTCTTTTTGGTGACGTCGGCACGGGAGTCCAGGCTCTCGCCGTAACCCATCGCCACGAGCAGCTTTCCGACCAGGTGCTCGAAGAAATACGGATCTTTTCCCATGATGATCGAAATGAGGTCGTCGGCGAGCGCGTCGCGAATCTCGCCGTAGGCAGACTCCATCGCCTCCTGAGGGGACTCCTGGTCCTCCAGCGTCGAAACGCCCTCGGGCTCTGAAGCGTTTTTGGCCTTGCTTGCGGCCTGATAGCCGTCTTTCCACTTCTTGAATGCCGTGCAGTTCTCATAGAGACCCTTGACTGTAATGGGTCCGGGATAATCAGAGAGGTACGTCCTGCCGGCATCGGTGATACGGTAGGTTCCCTTCTTCTCGCCGTATTCCAGAAGCTTAGCCTTCTCCAAATCGGTGATACCCCAGTACACGCGGTTGTAGAGTCTCGACTGGCCGCTCTTGAGACGCTCGGCCCGTTCGTCATCGGTCATGTCGAATTCGATCGCCACGGCATCCTGGAGGTCGGTGCCTGCCAGATATCCATCGACATGCGCCAGCGCTTCAAGGATGGGCCGCATGGTCTCATGCCATTTGGGCATCGTCATCGCTCGTCATCCCCTTCATTTCGGCAAAATCAGTAAAAGGCTCAACCGCCACTGCGGTCAAGGGGCCTGTCGCCTGTGGCAATGACCTGAGCTCCCCTGCAAGTCTCCTGGCCCCGCCCTTGAGGCTGACGAACGTGAGGCCTCCCGAGATGAACCCGCCGACGACCGGAACGACTTTGCTCACCGCGTCGCCGAAACTGCTTTTGGTGATCTTGACGCCGATCCCGGCAAGGACCTTTTTGATAATCGGGTAGTAACTTGTCTGCATAAGCGCCTTGTTGGCGACCTTCTTGGCCACATTGGCCTGAACCGTTTTGGAAAACGCCGTCAAGGCGGAGTTGGCACCGCTCACGCCGGCCATCACGGCCAGGAGAAGGGCGAAGGCCGCCAAGGTCTCATCGTCCATCTCGTCGCAATCGTCGATAAATGACTGCCAGCCGTAGAGATACGCCAGCTTCTGCATGATTCGAAAGGCGTGGACATAGTACTGCGTCACGTCCGCCGGGATCGTTCCGAGCATCGCGAGCCCGCCGGGCAATCCCGCGGAGAACGAAAGGACGGTCGATTTCTTCGTCTCGAAATCAATGACGTCCCTCGCGATGGAGTCGACAAGGTCAGAATCCATCCCGGCGGCGGCTGGGCTCGTTGAAATCGCGAGCTCTACCCGCTCGTCCGCAACGCCCCGCTTACGAAACTCTGAGCGGAGGAAATGGTCGCGCTCGATTGCCACGCCTTTCAGCCTCATAACCTTCTTGAGGAAGGCGATGGCATATCTTTGGGCTTCCTCCTCCTGTCGATCGGCCTCGGCCTTTAGGTCCCCAATACCCTCCCCAACACTATCCAACACAGATAATTCCGTTCGTTCTTTTGGCTTTGGAATGTTTCTCCTCACGCTACTCACCAACTTTTTCGGCATAAAGACTGAACAGATGGGCGACGATCTTTTCTTCGTCTCCATCGAAACTCATGCCATATGCAGACTCAACGGCCGCGTCCAAATCAGAATGGGCCTTAACTAAATCGTTGAACAGGAAGAACGAATCGGCTCCATACAGTGTTGCCAAGGAGCAATCAGGGTAATTGGACCTAACCTTTATAACGGCTTTCGCCCGCTCCTCAATTTCGTTGATGTCGTCTTGGTCAGCATCTGGATAGGGAAAGTTGTAGTACACGGATGGAGCATATCGGTAGTCATTTTTCAACCTACCGGCAACGGTTCTCATCCAGGCATTGTGTGTCTGCGACATGAGCAACCCGAAGTCAAACATGCTTGCTCCGTCAACGATTACAACGGCGTCGCTCGCCACCACGCTTCTGGAGACATAACCAATAGGAATGTACTTCCGCCGTGCGGACGAAACTCTAGGAATTATGATGTAGTCGTTCTCCGGCTGCCTAATCTGTGTAAATAGTTGCGGGCTATCAGCGGTCTTGCGAATTCTCGGAATTTTATTTGATGCGCGATACTCACGAACGGCTCTGATACGTTTCATTATTTCAGTGTTGTTCGTATATTCCGCAGGATTAACTCCATCAAGCCAGAGACAGTAGCGTGAGCAGTCGGTTTCATTCAGAAACTCGCGGCTTCCAACGAAGGGACGGAATAGCTTTTCGCAATCTGGATATCTACTCAGGAACTGCTTCTTTTCTTCAGCCGAAAAGAGAAGCTGTCCATTCTCCATAGGCTGACTCCCCTGCGTGACTTTGCAGCCGCGCCGATTAATACACTTTTTCCTGTTTTTAATCCATACGTCTGGAGCGCTCTTTAGGTATCCATTGATATGAGAGGCGAATATTGGCCCATCAGCGCCGAACAAGACCTTTTTATGGCCATCTTCAAACATCGAGAAGCCAACGATAACGCACATCACGCCCGCTTTGTCTGAAGCCTCGCTATCCCAAAGGAACGTCGTATACGCAAAATTAATCACGCAGCCCGCTTCGGAAAGAATCTTCCAAAGAGATCCCACTGATTCGCCCTGACAAATGGAATTCGAAGAAACGAAAGCGCATCGAATGTTGGTGCCCTTGGAATAGTCGGCCGCCTTTTTAAACCAGCCAGCAACATAGTCCAGTTTTCCCGCATTGCTTAACCCATCGAACAGCGAGGAAACATCATTCGATTGTTCTTTTGACTGCATGGCCTGACCCAGGAACGGCGGGTTTCCGAGGACGTAGTCGACCCCATCAGCCGCGACGACGTCGTTCCAGTCGGTACGCAGCGCGTTGGCGTTGACGATGCCCTCATAGTCCGTGAGCGGGAGTTCCTGGTAGACGCGCTGCGTCACTTTTGCGGTGTCAGCGTCCGCCTGCTTCTCGGCGATCCAGAGCGCCGTGCGGGCAACGCAGCAAGCGAAGTCCTCCAGCTCAATACCATGGAAGTTCTTTAGGTTGACCAGCACGTCGCGATCGCCGGAATCCTCAAAGCTGAATGACGTCTGCTCACCCTGGAGCTCGAAGAGGATGCGGTTCTCCAGCTGCCTCAGGCAGAGATAGCTTTCGGTGAGGAAGTTACCGGAACCCGCGGCTGGGTCGAGGATGGAGATGCTACCGATTTTTTCATGCAGGTCCTTGAGCGCACGGGTCCTCGCACCGCCCGCGACGGGCTTAGCACGGGCCTCCTCGAACTCAGCCTTGAAGCCGTCGAGGAAGAGCGGGTCTATGACCTTGTGGATGTTTTCGGGGCTCGTGAAGTGCTGGCCGTTTGCGCGGCGGTGGTCGTGGGACAGAGCGCCCTCGAAGATGGAGCCGAAGACCGTGGGGCTCACGCCCGACCAATCGAACTCCTGGCACCCCTCGACGATGAGCGTATGGCGGAAGTTCTCGGACAGGGGCGGAATCTCCGTCTTCTCCCGGAAGAGGCCGCCGTTCATGTAGGGCAGTTTCTTCAGCCAGGACTCGGCGTACTTGTCGCGTTCCTCGTCCTTGGTGTCGAGCCAGACGAACAGGTCCTTGAGGCCGCGCCTGAGATCACCCGCTTGGAAGTGCGAGACGTAGTCGCGGAAGGCGTTGGGGGCCACGAGTCCCGAGTCCTCGCAGAACATGAGGAACATGAGACGCGTCATGAGCACGGAGAGCGCATGGTGATTCTCGGGCGTGTCGGGATCATCGAACGCCTCGGCGACCTGGTCATGGAGTTTCGACATGATCTTGCCGGCCTCGACGGAAACGGCGCGGGAGATCGTGGCCGGGGCCTCCGCCCCGCCCTTGAGGAACTGAATGGCCGCGAGGTTCTTGGGGAGCTCGGCGAGCGGCAACTTGAAAAGAGGCTCCCGGCATAGCGAGTCCCGCTCGCGGTCGAAGACCCAAAACTCGGCAAAATTGCAAGCGATGATGTAGCGCGGCTGTTGGGAGAGGGGCATGCCCTGAGCGTAGGCGTTGCCCTGCTTCGCGGGCGTCACCTTGCGGCCCTGGCGCGTCTCCTCCTTGGCGAGGTCGATTCCAAGCGACTTCTGTTCGACAAGGGTTTTAGCCGACGGTATGAAGACATCGATGTAGCCCTCGTGCGCGCTCGCATCCGTCGAGACGGGTTTCTCAAACTCAAGCCGCGAAACGGCATCCTCGACGCCGAGAACACTTTGGTAGAAATCGATCCAGAACCGCTGGGTGTCCTGGCTCTCATTTCCCTTGTTCGCCCACCTGCTTGCAAAAGCTTCTGCATCGGCTTTCTTTCCCGGCATACGGACCCTCACTTGATAGCCTTTTCCACTGAGAAAGATTCTACGTACTAGTTCGGTCTTTTTAACCGGCGTTTGGCTTTATTGCACTCCAGTAGGCTTCTTTGTGCGCGATTCCGTCTTATTTTCTTCGCTATTTCTTCGCTGCGCTATTTAGTCAAAAGAAAACAGCTCAGAGGAATAATACCTCTGAGCTGCTAAAAGTCTTGGTCGCGGGGGCAGGATTTGAACCTACGACCTCCGGGTTATGAGCCCGGCGAGCTACCAGACTGCTCCACCCCGCAATGTCTGGGCGCCTCATGTGCGCAAGAAAGAATATTACGTGGGAGTTCGGTAAACGGCAAGGAAAATCTCGTAGAGCATAATTCCTTCATATTTAAACCCCTCAGCCCCTATCACCGTAAACGAATCGCAGCCGAGCGCCGTCGACGGCACGTATACAATGGTGCGCGTCCTTTCATGCCAACACCGGGAGTAGACATGCTGCTCGCTATCGATATGGGAAACACGCAGACGGCCATGGGCCTGTTTGACGGAGACGAGCTGGTGCAGTCGTGGCGTATGCCCACCGACCGCTCCTATACCGCCGACGAGATCCACGTGCGCCTGATGGGTTTCTTTAAGATGTACGACCTTTCGCTCGATGCGGTCGACGCGATTGCCTTTGCGGGCGTGGTGCCACAGCTCTCGCGCGAGTGGCACGCCGTGGCCAACCGTATCGCGGCGGACGCCATCGTTATCGGGCCGCAGACTGCCACCGTGACCAAGCTGCGTGCGTCACGCCCCCAGGCCGTAGGTGCCGACCGCATTGCCAACGCCGTCGCTGCCGAGACCTTCTACGGCGCCCCGGCGATCGTGGTGGACTTTGGCACCGCGACCAATATCGACGTCATCGACGAGGACGGCTATTACATTGGCGGAGCGATTGCGCCGGGCATCCGCATTTCGATGGACGCGCTCGCCGCCCGAGCCGCCAAGCTCGCCAGCGTTCCGCTCGAGGCGCCCGAGCACGCCATCGGCCGCGATACCGAGGAGTGCATCAAGGTCGGCGCCGTGGTGGGCGCCGCCGCCATGGCCGAGGGCCTGGTCGTGCGCATGAAGCGCGAGCTGGGGCGCGAGGACGCCACTGTTATCGCCACGGGCGGCCTCGCCAGCATCGTTGCCGATTCGACCGACGCCTTCGACATAGTCGACGGCCAGCTCACCATCAAAGGCATCTGCGAAATCTACCGCCGCATGCAGAAGCTGGGGTAAGGCGGGGTTTAAGTCGAGCGCGAGCGGCGAACTAGGCAACGCATCGGTCCTATTCCTCAAAATCGAAAAAAATCCAGTTTTGAGGAATAGAAAGCTGGCGAACCATTCCCCCAGACAGGCGAAAACCCTCCCCGGCGCAGGCCGAGGAGGGTCTTGTTGTCATCGTTATCTTTGAGCGCGGGCGCCGCGCGCTACAGCCCGCGAATGCGCACGGCCTCGGGCGGAAACTCTTGCTCACCGGCGTCAGTCTTAATGGTCGCGCGACCCCAGATGTCCAGGCCCGCAAACACGCCGACCGCGAGCGGCAGGCCGTTGGGCGACACCGCCGCGACCTGACGACCCAGCAGTGGCACCATATCGAAGTACTCACCCAGCACGGGAGCCAACGGACCGGCGGCGCCCTGCGGCGTGTTGGCGGCAACCGCCCAGGTGTCCACGCGGGTCAGCACGGCGGCGGTCAATGCCTCGACCAGTACCTCGTCGGCCATATCCACGCCGAGCTCGTTCAGTGCTGTGCGCTCAACATCCACCGTCACCGCGGCAAACATGCCCGCGGCACCGGCGCCGCCGTTGACGGCGACGTGCGCGAGCGACGTCTCAAACGCAGGAGCGCCGCACACGATGTCACTCGGCCACTGGATGCCCACTTTGCCGGCAAGCCCCAGGCCCGGCGTCGAAGCCGTGCCCACGAGCGCGTCCATCATGCCCATTGCGGCCACAAACGGCAGACCGTGGAAGGCGTGCATGTTCACATCGGGGCGCACGACCAGCGAAAACGTCAGCGATGCATCGCCCGCGCTCCATGCGCACCAGCCCGCGGACACACCCTCGCGGCCCGCGTCGCGCGCAGCGTCAAGCTCGGTACCGGCGGCTACAGCATTCATCTCAATCATCTACATGCGCCCCAATTCGCCCACGATATGGCCCACACGGTCCTCGGGCTCCTTGACCTCGACGCCGTTGTAGCGGAAGAACCGCGCCGGGTCGTGCATCAGGTCCTCGAGCGGCACCAGCACAAAGTCGCGCTCGCCGATCAGCGGATGCGGCAGGCGCAGCTTCTTGCCGTCGTGGGTCTCGCCGTCCATCCACAGCAGGTCCAAGTCGATGGTGCGCGGGCCGTTTGCCTTGGCCTTCTTGGAGCGGTCGCGGCCCAGCTCGGCCTCGATCTTCATGAGCTCGTCAAGCAGCACCAGCGGAGCCAGCTCGGTCTTGATCTCGATGACGGCGTTGGCAAACGCATCCTGGCGCGTCTCGTAGGCCGGCTCGCTCTCGTAGATGCGCGAGCAGTTGGACACGCAGGTAAGCGGAATCTCGGCAATCATGTCGCGCGCAGCACGGATGTTGTCGCAGCGATGCCCCAGGTTGGAACCCACGGCCACAAACGCGCGGCGCGGCTGCGGCTTGGCAACGGCCCAGTAGCCGTTCAGGAACTGCGCAAAGCCGGTGACGTCGTGCACGCGCACGATGTTGGCGCCGGCCTGGATGGCGCCCAGGCACACACCAAACGTGGCGGCATCGCGCGCGGCGGCCTCGGTCACGCCCGAGACGGCGCCCACAAAGCGCTTGCGCGAGACGGCGCACATGAGTGGATAGCCCAGCGACGCCATCTTGGCGGTCTCGCGCTGGATGACGATGTCTTCGTTGGCCGTCTTGCCAAAGCCCGGGCCGGGATCGATGCAGATACGGTCGCGCGACACGCCGGCATGGATGAGCGTGCGGGCCTGGTCGGACAGAAAGCCCATGACGCGGCGCATGATGGGCGCCGAATCGGGCAGGGTAAAGCGACGGAGCTGAGAGGTGGGCACGTAGGCCTCCTCGCGACGAGCGCTACGACGCATCATGGCTGCCAGGTGGTCGTTGGGCTCCGGTGCGGCTTCGGTAGCTGCGGGCACGGTCTCGGGCGCAGCGGCGGCAGGAGCAGCCTGCTCGGCAGTCGGCGTCTCTGGCTCGTCAACAGGCTCGGGCGCGGGCTCCGGTTCGCCAAACGGCAGCGAAGGCTGCACCACACCGCCCGGAAGCTTGGCCTCAACCTTGGACTCGCCCAGCAACTTGCCGCGACGGCGACGGGCCGGCTTCTCGGCCTCGCGCGCGGCCTCGGCAGCCGCTTCGCGTGCCTTCTCGGCAACAAACGCCGCAGCTGAGGTATCGAGCTGCACCGTCGCGTGCGTGCGTGCTGGTGTGGCGACCTCGCCGGCGTGCACCACGATGACGCCGCAGGTGCTCGTCTTAACGAACTCAACCATCTTGGGATCGGTGAAGCCCGTCACGTCGTTGACAATCGAAGCACCGCAGCGCACCGCCGCCTTGGCAACCGCCACATGACGCGTATCGATCGAGACGATAGCCCCCTCTTTGGCGAGCGCGCGTACGACGGGCAGCACGCGACGCGCCTCCTCGTCGGGGTTGACCGGGGTAAAGCCGGGGCGCGTGGACTCGCCGCCTACGTCGATGATGTCAGCGCCGGCGTCGAGCATCGCCAGGCCGTACTCGATGGCGGCATCCGGGTCGAAGTGCTCCCCGCCGTCGCTAACCGAATCGGGCGTCACGTTGAGGACGCCCATGATGCGCGGACGGTCAAAGCTGAGCTCGTACTTTCCGCACCGCCATGTCTTGCTGTCGTTCGCCATGAACATCCTCCTAAAATGCCCACGCCGCCGAGCTTGGGGAGCTGGCGGCGGGGTCGCTTTGCAATCAGTCTTTCTATTGTATCCGCACGCGCGGGCTAGAACGCAAACGCGGCCGCGATGTCGCAAGAAATCAGCAGGTCGGCATTTGCATCCTGGTCGGTGGGCGCCAAATTGGAAATGGCCAGCGTATCGCCAGTAAAGTAACGCGTGAGGCCCGCCGCCGGATACACTACGAGCGAGGTTCCACCCACAATAAGGGCATCGGCCGCGGCGATAGCGGCAACGGCACCGGTGAGCACGCGCTCGTCGAGTGGTTCCTCGTAGAGCACCACATCGGGCTTGATGCGCCCGCCGCACGCGGGGCACACGGGCACGCCCGCGGCATCCTCGTGCTCGCGCGAGCAAATCCATTCGGCACTATAGACCGCGCCGCACGTCTGGCAGATATTGCGGTGTACCGAGCCATGCAGCTCAAACACGCGCCGTGAACCAGCCGCCTGATGCAGGCCGTCGATATTTTGCGTCACCACGGCGTCGAGCTTGCCGGCGCGCTCCAGCTCCGCCAGCTTGACGTGGCAGTGGTTGGGCTTGGCGTTAAGCGCGATCATCTTGGTGCGGTAAAAGTCGAAAAACTCCGCCGGATGTGTCTCGTAAAAGCTGTGCGAGAGCATGGTTTCGGGCGGATAGGAAAACCGTTGGTGATACAGACCGTCCACGCTGCGGAAATCGGGAATGCCGCTTGCCGTGGAGACGCCCGCACCGCCAAAGAAGACCACGTGACTATGGGTTTCGAACAGCTCCGCCAGCGCGGCGGAGGCCTGTTTGGGGTCCGATATTGCCTGCGTCATGTTTGTCCTCCGTCCATGTTGGTCGGGGCGGCTGCGATTGCGCCGTCGCCCGCGGGGCCCGTCCCGCCTCTGTTGCGTTAATCTTAAGCCTGCCAACCCCGTCGAAAGGACACCATGCCTCAGACTTACACTTTCGCCTCGTGGAACGTCAACGGCCTGCGCGCCGTGCTCAAAAAGGACCCGAGCTTTACCCAGATCGCGCAAGAACTTGACGTTGATATCTTGGCACTGCAGGAGACAAAGCTGCAGGAGGGCCAGGTCGATATCGACCTGCCCGGCTATCACCAAACCTGGAGCTACGCCGAGCGCAAGGGCTACTCGGGCACCGCGGTCTTTAGCCGCCAGGAACCGCTGCGCGTGCTGCACGCCGATGCACTGCTGCCCTACGCCGGCGAGGGCGAGGCGGGCGAGCTCGTTGCCCAAGCCGCAACCGAGGGCCGCGTCTGCGCGCTCGAGTTCGACAAGTTTTGGTTTGTGGACGTCTATACGCCCAACGCCCAAAACGAGCTCGCGCGCATCGACGTGCGCATGGCCTGGGACGATGCCTATCGCGGCTTTTTGAGCGCGCTTGAGCGCGAAACCGGCAAGCCCGTCGTAACCTGCGGCGACTTTAACGTGGCACACGAGGAGATCGACCTTAAGAACCCCAAGTCCAACCGCGGCAACGCCGGCTTTTCGGACGAGGAGCGTGGCAAGTTTACCGAGCTGCTCAACGCCGGTTTTACCGACACTTGGCGCGCGGCTAATCCGGACGTCGAGGGCGTCTACAGCTGGTGGAGCTACCGCTTTAATGCCCGCAAGAACAACGCAGGTTGGCGCATCGATTACTTCCTGGTGAGCGACGCAATCGCCGGCAACGTACGCGACACCGGCATCCGCGGCGACATCTTCGGCAGCGACCACTGCCCCGTCACGCTCGCTCTGGAGCTCTAGCCCAACTGATCTCCCAAAGGCGGAGAATGGCGGGTCGTTTTCGTCTTGCGAGCGTGTTCGCGCAACCCGCCCGCCACGAAACCTGCCCATCTACTACGTTTAGGCCGCCATCCTCAACCACAGCGAACAACGCAAAAAGAAAACCGTAGGTAGAAAGCCTGCGGTTTTTCATAAAACGCGGTTGTGCTTGGGGGTGTCGGGCTAAACGTAGTAGATGGGCCAGTTTCGTGGCGAGCGCCGTCAACTGATTCCCTGGGGACGTCTGGGGACGGAAGAAAACGGATCAATTGACTCTCTGAGGGCTGCGATGCCCGTCATTATTAGTCGGCCATTCCAAAACTATGCCGGTTTACGGGGATAAATCGCGAACCCCCAACCATACGCAATTCCAAAATAGTAAAACTGCAGGTAAACGGCTTGCTCTATTTCGAAAAAAGCCGGTATGGTCTGCCTGTGCCAATCTAGCCCCGTAAACCGGCATAGTTTTGAAATGGCACTTCGGCAGTATTGATTCCCGCCCCGGCGCAACCAGCCCTACAGCCCGTATTTCACGACGACGCGGTTGATGCGGCGACACCAGGGCTTGTACAGAGCGGCCAAAAACACGCAGGTCGCGAGTCCGTGCGTGATATCGAACGGTACGGCGGTGGCAAGACGCGCTATGGCGCCTGCCCAGGTGAGCGGCTGCACAAAACCGATGATGTCATACGCGTTGATTACGACACCATACAGCAAGCCCGAGGCAAAGCCATACGCCAACAGCGCCGGCATTCGCACGGTTCCATCGGCGCGGTCAAACGCGCCCGCATGCGCCAGCGCGCCACCGATATAGCCCACCAGACCCCAGGCATACATCTGCCACGGCGTCCACATGCCCTGCCCAAAAAAGAAATTGCTGGTCAGCGCTGCCAACGCGCCGACCATAAAACCATTGCGACGGCCAAGTGTCGCGCCCGCGATAATGGCGATAGCGCTCACGGGCTTAAAATCGGGAATGGGCCCAAACAGGATGCGTCCCGCCGCGGCCAGCGCCGCCAGCACTAGCGTGGGCATGATCTGGCGCAGGCCTGGACGTGATGTCTCATAGCCCGCAAAGAACAGTGCGAGCACGAGCGCCACTACAACCAGCATGGCAAGCGCCGCCTGCTCAATGCCCGCCAACAACGCCGCAGTCATCACTGCCGGCACCGCCAACAACAGCGGAATCTCCATTTTTGTGAGTAGACGCGAGGCGCGATGATCCGTCATCCCATCACGCCCTGTAAAACACGTTGTCGGCAAAGAAATCCGCCGGAGGCTCCATGCAGGCGATCTCGCCGTCGAACATCATGGCGACGTCGTCGGACACCTGCTCGGCAAAGTCTAAGTCGTGCGTGGCCATGATGACGGTACCGCCGGCATTTGCATGGTCACGCAGGGCGCGAGCGATGATGCGGCGGCTGGCCAAGTCCAAACCCTTGGTGGGCTCATCAAGCAGTAGCAGCTCCGGACCAATCAACAGCAGCTTTGCCAACGCGAGCAGCTGGCGCTGTCCGCCCGAGAGGTCGTAGGGGTGGCGCGTCTCCAGGCCGTCCAATCCCAGTTGCGCCGCACGCTCCCGCGCCAAGTTCTCGTCATATCCGCAGGTCGAGGCCCATTCCATCAGCTCATCGCGAACCGTCTCGGCGACCAGCAGGGCCTTGGGATTCTGTGGCAGCAGCGCCGCCGAAGTCGTCCCACGCACTATGCGGCCACGCTGCAGCTTAGCCGTCTTGGCCAGCACCGAGAGCATCGTCGACTTGCCGCAGCCGTTTCCGCCCGCGACCGCATGCACCGCGCCGGCCGAAAACGTCACGTCGAGCCCGCGCAGCACCCAACCGCCCGCGCGATCGTAGCGAAACCAGCCTTCCGACAGGGTGGTAGCCGACCCGCCGTGCATTTTTTGGAGTATTCTGCCTCCATCCGTGCGCGGGAAGGCTTCCGAGCCGTTCTCGAGCGACGTTTGCGCCACAAATTCGGACGATTTGTCCAATTCCGAACTTTTTTTCGCGCTCGATACGTCCCCGGGCGGCTCCAGAGAGCCCAAATTGTCCTCACGCCTGCTGAATACTCCGTTTTTTGCACATCGGACGGCACCCCACCCCAACATGTCGTCGGAAAACAACGATTCTCGGCGTCCCAAAGAAGCCATATCCGCCACCTCGCGCACGCGACCGTCCTCAATCCGGTACGCACACGTCGCATACTCGAGCATTGGACGCGGTTGATGCGTAGCCACAACAACCGTGCAGCCCAACTCACGGTTCACGCGAAACAGCGCGTGCAGAAAATTCTTCTCGGCAACGGGATCGAGCTGAGACGTGGGCTCGTCGAGTAGCAGCACACGCGGACGCAGCGCCAGGACGGCGGCAAGCGACAGCAGCTGCTTGCGGCCGCCCGAAAGCGTATCGGTATCGCGATGAAGCCAGTCCTCCAGACCAAAGAAATAGCTGGTCTCAGCTACGCGACGGCGCATCTCATCACGTGCTAGCCCCAAGTTTTCCAGGCCAAACGCCATCTCGTGCCACACGGTTTCGCACACGATCTGGTTCTCGGGATCCTGGAACACATAGCCCACGCGCTCCGCCGATGCCCGCACGTCCATGTCGGCAACGTTCTCGCCCAGCACGCGCGCATCACCAGTGCGCTCGCCCGCCGGCGCGATCTCGGGCTTGAGCAGCGACAGCAGCGTCGACTTGCCCGAACCGGTACCGCCAACAAGCAGCGCAAATGCACCTTGGGGAACACGCCAATCAAGCCCCTCGAGCACCGGTGCCTCGGCCCCGGGATAGGCAAAACTAAGGCCCTGCACCTCAATCGCCGGAATATCCGGGCCGCACGCCGCGCCCGACACCGGGCCCCTATCCAACCGAGCCATCAGCCAAACCTCTTCTCATCAATCGCGTGCGACGCGCAAGGCAGCATCATCCAGGCAGCGTACACAACATAGCCCCGCCACGGCGCCGGCACCGAGAGCTGCGGATAAAACGAATACTGCGTTGTCGCGATCCATGCCACCGCCACCGCGGCGGCACCAAACACCGCAAGCCCAGCCAGCGCGGCAACGTCGCTGCGCCCCAGTCGATACCGCGCATACGTCGTACGACGCGTCGCGGCACCCCACCCGCGCGAGCGCATCGCGTCCGCGCGCTCCAGCGAATCTTCCATGCCCCAGCCCATCAACACACTCGATGCCCGCAAACGCGAACGCACGGGGTCGGCCGGCGCGCTGCCCGGCACATCAATCGCATCCTGCACCGCCAGCACCGTACGACCGCGGCGCAAAAACTGCGGGATAAGCCTCATGCACATCGAGATCATGAGCGCAATCACCGGCGCGGCATTGCCCAGCAGCGCGAGTACCTTGTCGTATTCGAGCATCGATGCCGCCGCCTCAAACCACAACACGCTCGCCACAAACAGCCCGCCCATGCACAGGCCGTATACCATGCTCTCCAGATACACCGCGCGCATGCCAATACGGAACAGCTCCGTCGAACCCGAGGCGCTAAACAGCGGATTGAGCAGCGCGACGATCAAAATCACCGGCAGCTGCCAGCGGAGCGCGCCCAGCGTGCGGGCAGCCCCACGCGTCGCAAATCCATACGCCAGCCCGCCTGCGAGCGACAGCGCGATCAGTACCGGCTGCATCGAGAACATAGTGAGCCCCAGCGTCAGCACTATATAGAGTGCCGGCACAGCCGGATGCGACATCGAGAATGCCGCGACGGGCCCGCCGCCAAACTCCTCTCGTATGTTATCCACGGGCACCCCCGTTCCCTCGCTCAAACAACAGCTCCGCAGCACCGCCAACGCCGCACGCACGCAGTGCAAACGCCACGCCGGCGGCGCAAGCCTCAACCGCCGCAAACCAATCGTTACGCGCTCGTCATATGCCTGCGGTATCATATTGCGCCGTGTATCGTTTCCAAACACACGTCTCTATAACGTAACAGGAGATCACATGGACGCAACCGCAATTATCCTCGCTGCCGGCGAGGGCACCCGCATGAAGTCGAACCACTGCAAGGTTTCGCACAAGATCCTGGGTAAGCCCATGGTCCAGTGGATCGTCGACGCTACCATCAAGGCCGGCTGCAGCCGCGTCGTGGTCGTCATCGGCAGCCACGCCGACGAGATGCGCGCCCTCATCGACGGCGCCTACGCCAACAGCGCCACCAAGGTCGAGTGCGTCGAGCAGACCGAGCGCCTGGGCACCGGCCACGCCGTAAAGGTCGCGCTCGAGGCCTGCGGCATCACGCAAGGCCCCGTCGTCGTGCTCAACGGCGACCTGCCGCTCATCACCGCCGACACCGTCGCCAAGTTCGCGCAAACCGTCGCCACCGGCGAGCTCGCCTGCACCGTCATGACCATGACCCCGCCCGATCCTTTCGGCTACGGCCGCATCAAGCTGGGCGCCGATGGTCAGATCGAGCGCATCATCGAGCAGAAGGACTGCACGCCCGAGCAGGCCGCCACGCTGCTGGAGTGCAACGCCGGCTGCTACGCATTTGACGGCACGCAGCTCGCCGCCCACATCAACGAGATCGGCAACGACAACGCGCAATCCGAGTACTACCTGCCCGACATGCTCGAGATCCTCAAAGGCCACGGCCAGGCTGTCTCCATCTTCCACTGCGACGACTACCGCGACGGCCTGGGCGTCAACAGCCGCATCCAGCTCGCACAGCTCACCGCCATCGCGCGCGACCGCATCAACGAGCACTGGATGGCCGAGGGCGTTACCTTCATCGACCCCACACAGGCCTGGATCGGCCCCGATGCCGTTATCGGCCGCGATACCGTCGTGTGGCCGCAGACGCACCTGATCGGCCACGTCACCGTGGGCGAGGAGTGCCAGCTCGGTCCCAACAGCCGCCTCACCGACACCACCGTCGGCAGCGGCTGCACCATCGATGAGACCATCGCCATTGAGGCCGTCATCGAGAACGGCGTCGACTGCGGCCCGCGCGCCTACCTGCGCCCGGGCACCCACATGCTCGACGGCTCCAAGGCCGGCACGCACGTGGAGATCAAGAAGTCCACGATCGGCGAGGGTTCCAAGGTGCCCCACCTGTCCTACATCGGCGACACCACCATGGGCTCCGGCGTCAACGTGGGCGCGGGCTCCATCACCTGCAACTACGATGGCGTGCACAAGCACAAGACCGTCATCGGCAAGGACGCCTTCATTGGCTCCGACACCATGATGGTCGCGCCCGCCCAGATCGGCGACGGTGCACTCGTGGCCGCCGGCTCCGTCATCACCGAGCCGGTCCCGGCAGACGCGCTCGGTCTGGGCCGCGCCCGTCAGGTAAATATTGAGGGCTGGGCCGCCGATTACCGCCGCCGCCTGCACGAGGACGACGAGGTATAACGTTTTACCAAGCACAAAAGGAGCTGCTCCATGGGGGCGGCTCCTTTTTCTATCGTGACCTGCGCAACCGGATGAGTGGTCGGTTCGTGTCCGTTGGCGGTAAAGACGTTATCAAGACCCGATAAACCCCGCCGCGCGGTTACAATGCAACAAGGCATCTATATGGCATTCGATGTATAAAGGAGAAGGGTAATGCCGATTAATGATCCCGAGAAGTCGGAGAATATGCGCAAGTCCATCCGCGTGTATTCCGGTTCCTCCAACCGTCCCCTCGCTCAGAAGATTGCTGAGTACCTTGGGGTCGAGCTTTCGGGCCTTACGCTAAAGCAGTTCGCCAATGGTGAGATTTACGCCCGCTACGACGAGACCGTCCGCGGCGCCGACGTCTTCCTGATTCAGTCCGTGGCCGGCGGCAACGTCAACGACATGCTCATGGAGCTGCTCATCGCCACCGACGCTGCCAAGCGCGCATCCGCCCGCTCCATCACCGCCGTTATCACCCACTACGGCTATGCCCGCCAGGACCGCAAGGCCGGCCCGCGCGAGCCCATCACCGCCCGCCTCGTCGCCAACCTGCTCGAGCGTGCCGGCGTCAACCGCATCATCACCCTCGACCTGCACCAGGGCCAGATCCAGGGCTTCTTCGATATCCCGGTTAACCACCTGTCCGCACTGCCGCTATTTGGCCAGTACTACAACGACATGCACTTCGACACCGACAACCTGGTTGTCGTCTCCCCCGACGTGGGTCGCGCCAAGGCCGCCAAGAAGCTGTCCGACATGCTCGGCTGCGACCTGGCCATCGCCCACAAGGGCCGTCCGCGCCACAACGCCGCCGAGGTCATGGGCATCATCGGTGACATCAAGGGCAAGACCTGCATCATCAACGACGACATGATCGACACCGCTGGCACCCTGTGCGCCAACGTCAAGGAGCTCAAGGCTATGGGCGCCGGCGACATCTACGTCTGCGCCACCCACGGCATCTTCTCCGGTCCGGCCATCGAGCGCCTGAACGATGCCCCCATCGTCGAGTGCGTCGTCACCGACGCCATCCCCGTCGAGGTCGGCGGCAAGATCAAGACTATCTCGGTCGCCGAGGAGTTCGCTCAGGCCATCTCCGCCGTTTACCACGAGGAGCCCGTCTCCACGCTCGTCGGCGGCGACTTCGCGCTGTAGTCGCATCGTCCTTGCAACCCGGCGCATCGCCGCCGGAACAGAAGAAACCCCCGCGCTCCCC
>CAKXKM010000003.1:0-15598 GCA_934876235.1 Collinsella sp. AF02-46-1
GGGTGCTAAGTTGTTAAAACGCCGCAGCCTTAAAGCTCAAGCTCGTTCAAACGTAAGATCGCCACGATATAAATCTTGAGCGCCTGCTTGAGCTGTTCCTCGTTGGCGCACTCATTGGGGCCGTGCATCTGGCCGCCCCATGCGGGCAGCTCCAGGCCGGTCTCCTCGGGGCCAAACGAGACGGCGCGGGCAAAGTTGCGTGCGTACGTGCCGCCGCCCATGGCAAAGGGCTCAGCATGCTTGCCCGTAAACTCGTTATAGGTATCAATAAGCGCCTTCACGGCCGGATCGTCGGCAGAGACCGAGAACGGCACCTTCGCACGACCCACACGGCACGTCACGCCAAAACGGCCCACGAGCGGATCGAGCTGCTCGCGGATGGTATCGGCACTCGTGCTGTCGGGGAAGCGCACGTCGATGACCTGCTCAATATGGCCATCCGCCACGCGGATGACGCCAGCGTTGCAGGTAAGCGGGCCAAACGCCGGACTCGTCGCATCGATACCCAGGCCGCGGCCATAGGCGTCCGCATGCACAAAGGCCAGGAACTTGACGAACTCGTGCTCGGCAGGCGTCAGCAGGCGCTCGTCGCGCGCACCAAACGCATCCTCGGCCTCGCGCAGATACGCCACGATGAGGCCGACGGCGTTGATCGTTCCCTCTGGCATCGAGGCATGACCGCCAATGCCGTGGGCGAAAATCTGCGCATGCCCGTTATCGAGCGCCGTGATCTCCAGGCGGTCGCCGTTCTCGACCGGCGCCGGCAGCTCATCGGCGGCAATCGCAAGCTCGCAGATAGACTGCGACGGAATGGCGTTGCTCGCCTCGGCACCGCTCCAGGACACAATGCGCCCGCCGTCGATCTTGGAGCTCACAAATGTCGCCCCAAACTGGCCCTTCTCGGCATTACAGACCGGGAACTCGGCATCGGGCGTAAACAGAAAGTCGGGGTTCGCGTGGTTCTCCAGATAATGGTGAACGTCGGACATGCCCACTTCCTCATCGCAGCCCAGCAGTGCGCGGAAGGTGTAGCGCGGAACAATGCCGTGCTTGAGCAGATAGGCGCCGGCGTAGAGCGACAGCACCGCCGGACCCTTGTCGTCGATAACGCCGCGGCCGAGCAGCCAGCCCTCGCGACGCTCCATCGCAAACGGGTCGGTGTTCCAGCCCGGGCCGGCGGGCACCACGTCCACGTGGCAGATGGTCGCGAGCTGCTTGTCGCCGCGGCCAGGAATATCGGCAATGCCCACATAGCCCTCGTCGTCGCTCGTCTGATAGCCGAGCTTCTGCGCGATGCCGAGCGCACAGTCGAGCGCGTCACGGACCGGGCGGCCAAACGGCGCGCCGGGCTCTGCATCGGCAGAAACTGCCACGGACGGATAGCTCACCAGCTGCTCGATATCGGCGACGACATCTTCCCAGACCTCGTCGACATACTCGGCGACGCTCTGCTCCACCTGATTCATGGACGACCTCCTTACCAATGAGCGGCGAGCGCGCTCGCCCCTCACATTACGTCATTAGATAGCGAAAAGTTTAGCAAGCTCGGCCACCGAGTGCACCACCGCATCGGCACCCGCCGCCTCGTGCTCGCCCGGCGCCGCCGCGCCCGAATAGATGCCGATGCACGGCACGCCCATTGCGTGCGCGCCCTCCACATCGTTAAAGCGATCGCCGATCATCACGGCATCGTCGGCCGTCGCGCCGAGCGCCGCCAGGGCATCGCGGACCGAATCGGCCTTGGTCTCGCGTCCCTGCGGCGGATTCATGCCAATCACCGCCTCAAACTGAGAGAGCCCGAGCTCATGCACCATGTCGATGCACTTGGCCTCCATGCGCGACGTCGCCACGGCCATACGTTTGCCTTGGGCGACCAACCCATCCAGCAGCTCGGGGACCCCATTGAACACGGGATACTCCTCCGGTCCCAGTTCATCAAAAAAGGCGCGGTACTCATCGGCCACCTCAAGCGACTCCTCGCGGGAAAAGCCGTAAAAGTCGTGAAAGCTCTTCCACAGGGGCGGCCCGATCATGCGGCGCAGATCACCCATCTGCGTCTCCGAAAACCCGCGCGCAGCCAGCGTCTTGCGCGTCGAGGTCATCACTGCCCGACCCGTATCGGCCACCGTGCCGTCAAAATCGAACAGCACAACCGGCCGCTCGCAAAGTTGCAATGCCGCCATCGGCACCCTTCTTCCCCAGTTGATGATTTCCACACCACCGCTTCAAACTGTTGACTATTCAACAATTGAACCTAGCAATGTAGAGCAACTCCACTATACTTGTCGCACTTTGCTTTCAGAAGGCGGCGCTGCCGCGCCCCAACGAAAGGTGCAATTATGTCTTTTGCCATCATAACCGACTCCACGTCGGACATCTCCCCCGCCCGTGCCCAAGAGCTCGGCATTTACGTGATTCCGCTGCATGTGATTATCGAGGGCGAGGACCTGCTCGACCAGGTGCAGATTACCGCCGAGGAATACGTCGCCCGCATGGCCGGCTCCGAGCAGCTGCCGCACACCTCGCAGCCGAGCGCCGGCGAGTTCAAGGCGCTGTTTGACCGCGTACGCGCCGATGGCCACGACAGCGCGATCTTTATCTCGCTGTGCAGCGAGTGGTCCGCCTGCTATTCCAACGCATGCCTGGTCGCCGAGACCCACGAGCTCGACGTGCGCTGCATCGATTCGCGCACCGGCTCGGGCGCCGAGGGCCTGCTGGTGGAGTACGCGCTTGCCATGCGCGAGGACGGCCGCAGCTTGGACGAGACCGAGGCGCAGATCCGCGCGACGCTGCCCGAAGCCCACCTGCTGCTGATTCCCCGCACGCTCGAGAACCTGGTCAAAAACGGCCGCGCCCCCAAGCTCGCCGGCCAGCTGACGCAGATGCTCAACATTCGCCTGGCCGTTTCGCCGGAGTGGAAATCGGGCGAGATCAAGGCAATCAAAAAGGGCCGCGGCGCCAAGCGCATCGTCGCCAACACCATGGCAGATTGCCTCGCGTTTTTGGACGAGCACCCGGGCTCAAGCGTGCGCGTGCTCACGACCGGCGCCGCCGAGGAGCAGGAACTTGTCAACGAGGCGCTCGCGGGCCAGGACTACGTAGACGCCGGCACTGGCCCCATCGGCTGCACCATCGCCACCCACGTAGGCGTCGATGCCATCGCCATCAGCTACTGCCCCCGCTACCAGCCCATCCACTAGGGGCACCTTTACCTCTTGCGGTGGAATAGGGACTGTTTTTGGCTTATTAGCCGCCAATCAATCCCTATTCCACCGCAACTTGGAAGCAGTTCATTTGGGACGGGGCTAAAAAGACTGGCATGTAACGTTACGCACCGGTCTTTTTAGCCCCGTCCCATTTTAGCTACTCTACATCAGCCCGCTGAGCGCAATGTCAACGGCCTCGTTGAGGTCGTCGGTAATGTGCACCAGCTCCGGATCGAGCGGGCTGATCATACCGGCATTCATCACCGGGCCGTTGAGCCAGTCGAACAGGCCCTGCCAGTACTCGGTGCCCACCAAAACGAGCGGCATGCGCTTAACCTTGTGCGTCTGTACCAGCGTGAGCACCTCGAACATCTCGTCGAGCGTGCCAAAGCCGCCGGGAAATACGATGGCGCCCGAGCTGTACTTAACGAACATGGTTTTGCGCACAAAGAAGTAGCGGAAGTCCATGCCGAGGTTCACGTATTTATTGAGCCCCTGCTCGTGCGGCAATTCAATGCCTAGGCCAACTGACTTGCCGTTGACACTCGCCGCTCCCCTGTTGGCCGCTTCCATGATGCCGGGGCCGCCACCGGTGATGACCGCCACGCCACGTTGCGCGATCTTGCGCCCGACGGTACGCGCCGCCTTGTAGAGCGGATCGGTCTTGGGCGTGCGGGCGCTACCGAAGATGGTCACCGCAGGTCCAAGCTCGGCAAGCGCGCCAAAACCATCGACAAACTCTGCCTGAATGCGCAGCACGCGCCACGGGTCGGCATGCAGCCAGTCGGTCGAGTCCTCGGGCGCCAGCAGGTTGGCGTAGGTGTTGTCCTTAGGAATCATGGGGCCGCGCATGACCACGGGGCCGCGGCGGTACGTCTCGTCGTAGGCAGGCTCGCCCTCGACGTTCTCATTCTTAATCATGGGTACTCCTATCGAGAAAAAGAAAAACGGGCGGGGTCGACGCTGTGCGCCAAACACCCGCCCGAACATCAACTATTCGGTATGGTACCCACGATGCATCAAGTGCTTGCAAGCTATCGGTCATCGGTCGCGCAAGCGGTGTTAGCAAACGTGATGACCGGCCGGCGCTCGCCCCTTGCCGTTGCCCGCGCTCTGCAAGCGCCCGTGCTGCTCTTAGTAATCCACCGCCGCAGGGCTGTTCATCCAGTCGCTCACGAACGCGCCGTAGCGGCCCTCGATAATGGCCTGGCGGGCCCGCTGCATAAGGTTGAGCAGGTAGTAGATGTTGTGCATCGAAAGCAGAATGCCGCCGAGCATCTCCTTCTGCGTGACCATGTGACGGATGAGCGCACGGCTGTAACCGCCCGTGCACACCGGGCAGGTGCAGGTGGGATCGATGGGACCGTCGTCGTGCGCAAAGCGAGCGTTGCGGAAGTTGAGGCGACCCTCGCTGGAGAATGCCGTGCCCATACGGCCGGTGCGCGTCGGCAGCACGCAGTCAAACATGTCGATGCCCACGCCAACGCCGCGCACGAGCGTGGTCGGGTTGCCGACACCCATCAGGTAGCGCGGCTTATGCTTGGGCATGTACTCGCTCACGAGCGGCGCCAGGGTCTCGAACATGGTCTCGTGATCCTCGCCCACCGAATAGCCACCGATACCATAGCCCGGGAAGTCGCCGCACTCCTCCAGATGGCGCAGCGAGCGCAGGCGCAGATCCAGGTGCATGCCGCCCTGAACGATGCCAAAGAGCGCCTGGTCATCGCGGGTATGCGCCTTATAGCAGCGCTCGGCCCACATGCTCGACAGCTCAACGGCGCGCTCAACGTAGGCGCGCGTGGCGGGATAGCCCGGGCACTGGTCGAGCTGCATGCAGATATCGGAGCCGAGTTTCATGGCGATTTCCATGTTGTCCTCGGGCGTCCAAAACACGTGGCGGCCGTCGTAATCGTTGACGATAAAGCGCACGCCCTCATCGGTGAGCTTGACGGCATCGTTGTGGCTGAAGACCTGGAAACCGCCCGAGTCGGTGAGGATGGGGCCGTGCCAGTTCATGAACTTGTGCAGGCCGCCCAGCTCGGCGATGGTATCCTCGCCGGGACGCATGGACAGATGATAGGTATTGGCGAGCACGATCTGGGCGCCGAGCTTCTTGACAGTCTCGGTAGGAATGCCCTTGACGTTTGCCTTGGTGCCCACGGGCATAAAAATCGGCGTCTCGATGTCGCCGTGCGGGGTGTGCAGTACGCCGGCACGCGCGTGCGTCGTCGGATCCTCGGCAATCAGGTCGAATTTAAAAAGGTTCTGGTCCATAAACTGGAACTCCTTGGTTGCGGTTCATACGCAAACCATTATACGGGCAACCCGCAAGAAGCACCGACTCGACAGAAACTAGTGCATTAGGATCAGGTTCCCGCGCTAGTCGTTGGGTAGTCGTTGGGGACAGTCTTAAACGACTAGACGTTGGGGACAGTCTTCAGCGCCATCTTGCAAATGAGCGCCCCAATCTGCCGGCACTCAGGGACTGTCCCCAAGTGCCGGCAAGAGTGTCCCTTTCGACTAGTCATTTAAGAACGTCCCCAACGACTACATCCAACAGTCAAGGTAACGCCGATGCTCTGACAACATCAGCGAGCGGTCACCAGAGCGAACAAATTGGCATGAAAAGAGGACGGCATAGACCTTCTGGTCATGCCGCCCTCTTTGAATGACAAGTTGTCGCTCTGGTGACCGCGCAGCGTCGGCCCGTTACGCGGTTTGGTAAAACCGCGTAACTCCTACGGACGCTGGCCCATGCCACCCTCGAGGGTGACGGTCTCGCCGTTCATGTACTTAAAGTCGGGACCGCAGAGCTGAACGACCACGCGGCCGATTTCCTTCTCGACGTCGCCGTAGTGACCCGCCGGTGGCATGTGGACGTTGGCCTTGAACGCCTCGGGATAAGCATCCTGGAAGTTCTCGAGCGCAGCGGTCCAAGCAAGCGGGCAAACGATATTGACGTTGATGCCGTCCTTGCCCCACTCGTTGGCGGCAACGCGAGTCAAACCGCGGATGCCCTCCTTGGCAGCGGCATAGCTGCACTGGCCGTAGTTGCCAAACAGGCCGGCGCCCGAGGCAAAGTTGACCACGGAGCCCTTGGTCTCCTTCAGGTGCGGGTAGGCCTTCTGCATGTACAGGTAGGTGGCATACAGGCCAGAGTAAATGGCCAGGTTAAACTGATCCATGGTGTGATCGGCAATGGTCACGCCCGAGGCGCTGGCCTGAGCATTGTTGACGACGGCATCGATGCGGCCGAACTCCTCAATAGCCTTGTCGATGACGTTCTGGACGACAGCCTCGTTGTCCTGACCAGCCGAAACATCGGCCTGAACAGGCAAAACCTTGACACCGTACTCGGCCTCGAGGGATTCCTTGGCGGCCTCGAGCTTGGCAACGTTGCGGCCGGTAATGACGAGGTTTGCGCCCTCCTTGGCAAAAGCGATATCGATACCGTAGCCGATGGAGCCAGCGGAGCCGTCCTTGAGCGTGGCCTTGCCGCCGCCGGTGACGATCACGGTCTTACCAGTGAAAAGTCCCATATAAAGTCCTTTCAAATCGCGACGGGCGCACCCGCCGACTGCGCGCATCCAAATAAACGCGACAAAAGCTGAAATGCAACTTTAACGGGTTCAAGTGAAAAGAAAAGGCCTCGGCAGGCGAACGGCATAACGTCTTTCGGCGAAGGGATTGTCAAGTACAAACTGGATAAAGTGGCCGAGTTTTTGCTATCGACGCGAGCCATCGAACACGTTTTGAAACTTTGCTGCAGCGCGCGGGATGTCGGCGCGAGACTTTATCATAGGGTGACAAACAACGATGAGGAGCACATGCCTATGACAGACGAGCTGGACCCCCAGACTCAACAGCATATTGATGATTCCGCAGACGTCACTGCAGATGCCGACGCTGTGACCTGCGATGATATTGGCCTCGACGACCCATTCTTGGACGAAAGCGCTACGGCGGAAACCCCCGGCGCCGAAGATGCCGGCGAGCAAAACGACGATGCGCCCGCTCAGGACGACGCCCCTGTACAGGATGCTGCTCCGCAAGCTGCGGGCCCTATCGAGGTTTCTTCGGAAGAAGAGCTCGACGCCGTCATGGACTCCATGATGGATGCCGTCAAAGCGATGAAAGACGCCGTGGCCGACGCTGACGTTGACGCCGAGGAAGAGGAGGCCGCCGAGGCAGCCTCGACCTTCGTACCCGGCGAGACTCCGGTTGCCGACCAGGGCAGCGCCATGCCCTCGTTTCTGCAGCTCGAGCATCCCACGATTGGCGCCGATGCGGTCGACCCGCACGCAGCAGGCTTTTCTGTGGTCGAGGGCGGCACCGGCAATATCGCCGCGCCGCAGGCTACCGATGCGGACGCTGCCGACACCGCTCGCCCGACCGCCCCGCACTCCCCCGCCGCGAGCCGCGATCTGGGGGCCGCTGTCTCGAACACCGCGAACGCCGTGGGCACCTTTATCGCCCAGGGCGCCTCGGCCATGCGCGAGATGAACGCCGCGAAAAAGGCACTTGCCGATGCCCGCGCCCACCTGGCCGAACTTGAGCAGCGCATTGCCGATCAGGCCGAGGAACTCGAGACGCGCCAGGATATCGCAGGCCGCTACGACCAGATCGTCGCCGACCAGCGCCAGGCGATTGCCACGGCCCAAAAGACTGCAGCGGCCGCCGAGATTGACCGTGATGCCCACGCCTCCAAAGCGACAGAGCTCAAGGGTCAGCTCGAACAAATGAAGACAGAGGATGACGCGACTGAGCTCCGTCTGAAGGCCGCGCTCGATGCCGTGGAGGCCCGCGAGGCGAGCTCGCGCGAGACCGGCAACCGCCTCGTTCGACGTCTTGAGGATTCCAAGCGCATCCGCGACAAGGTGAAGGCAGAGCGAGACACCGGCATTGCCGCCGCACAACAAACCGTCGACGCCACGCGCGCCCAGCTCGAGACACTGCGTCATGAGTATGCCGAGCTGCAACGCAATCCCTCGGCAAATCCCGCCAACTATACGGTGCGCACCAGCGAGCTCTCGATGCAGATTTCCGACACGGCAGATGCCCTGCGTAAAGCCGAAGAAGATGTCCCGCGCATCACCGCCGACCTTGAGCATTCACTTGCCGCAGCCGAGCAGGCCGTCGAACAGGCTCAAGCCCCTATCGCCGACGCAAAACGCGCGCACCAAGCCGTGACGACTGAAGCCGATGCCGCGCGCGACGAGTTGCAGACGGCGAAGACTGCCGCCGCGACTCGTCAGCGCGAACTGCGCGAGAAGATCGCCGCGGAGGACAAGGCACGCCGCGAGCAGGAACAGACCATCGCCAACGCCCAAGCAGATGCCGCACATGCACAGTCGATCATCGAACAGGCGACCGAAGTACACGACCACCCAGAGATCACTGAATCGCTCGCCGGGTCCTTGGCACGAGATAAGGCCGAACACGCCGAAACCGAGCGCGAAGTGGCCCAGCTCGAGGCTACCGAGGATGACGTACGAGAGCGCACCCGCGACTCACGCATCAAATTCACCGGTGCCATCGTCTGCATCGTCGCCGTGATTCTAGCGATCATCCTGGTCTGGCTCTTCGCGAGCAAGTAAACCAGTTGCCAAGCAAGTAGTCATTGGGGACATTCTTAAACGACTAGTCAAACAAGAACGTCCCCAACGACTAGCCCAATGACGAGAGTGGATAATCTCCCACTTTGAGCCCCCAAGCAGGCCAAAAACGGGAGATTATCCACTCTCATTCTGCAGGCACTCATTTAAGTACGTCCCCAATGAGTACCTGCCGATGCTTTGGCAAAGTCAGCGAAAACGCCCCTAAGCGAGCAAGGTGACGTGAAAGAGGAGGGCATTGACCTTCTGGTCATGCCCGACGATTGAACGTCAGATTGCCGCTTAGGGGCGTTTGCAGCGTCAAGTGGTTACGCGGTTCGTAGAACCGCGTAACTTAAAGAATGAGCATCGCGTCGCCAAAGCTGAAGAAGCGGTAGCGCTCCTCGATGGCGGCGGCGTAGGCATCCATGATCTGGTCGCGGGTGGCAAGCGCGCTCACGAGCATCATGAGCGTGGAGCGCGGCACGTGGAAGTTTGTGATCAGCGCGTCGACCACGTGATAGGTCGAGCCAGGCATAAGGTAGAGCTGCGTCGTGGCGTTCTCGCGCACCACGATGTCACCGCGGCCAAGTGTATCGGCCCCGTCCTCGCGGCCCTCAAAATAGCGCGCCGTCACGGCCGGATCGGACACCGGTGCCTCAGCGTCAAAGGCGCTCTCGAGCGAGCGCACTGCGGTGGTACCGACAGCAATCACGCGATGCCCCTCGGCCTTAGCCTTATGCACGGCGTCGACAACCTCCTGCGACACGTGGTAGCGCTCGGTGTGCATCACGTGCTGCGTGGGGTCGTCCTCCTCCACCAGACGGAAGGTATCGATACCCACCTCGAGCTCGACGGCGGCAAACTTCGCACCCTTGGCCTCGATAGCGGCCATAAGCTCGGGCGTAAAATGCAGACCCGCCGTAGGAGCGGCAGCCGAGTGCTCCTCCTTCATGGCGTAGACGGTCTGGTACTTCTCGGGATCGCCCTCGTAATCGGTAATGTAAGGCGGCAGCGGCACGTGGCCGGCAGCATGGATGGCCTCGTCGAGCGTGCGCGGGTCACCGGCGGCATTGCAACCGGCCGGCTCAAAACGCACCAGACGGCCGCCGCGGCTATCGGTGACAAAGTCGATGACCTCGGCCATCAGCACCACGGGAGCCCCCTCGGGCGCATGGGCGCCACCGGCGCGATACTCAATCTGAGCACCGGGCTTCAGGCGCTTGCCCGGCTTGACCAGGCACTCCCAAACGTGACCCAGCGGGTCAACATCCTCGCGGCGCTTGAGCAGCAGCGTCTCGACCACACCGCCCGAGCCAGCCTTGCGACCGATAAGACGGGCCGGCATCACGCGCGTCTGGTTGATGACGAGCACATCGCCCGGCTCGATATAGTCGATGATGTCGCGGAAGATGCGGTGCTCAACGGTACCGCCATGCTCTAGCGGCGTTCCTGTCTCGGAGCCTTTGCGATCAACCACCAGCAGGCGGCAGGAGTCGCGCGGCTCGGCAGGAGCCTGGGCAATCAGTTCCTCAGGAAGGTTGTAGTCAAAATCATCGGTACGCATAGACACGTCGGATACTCCTTATATAGCTAAAGTCCGCTCTACATCCTAGCAGGCTGACGTCCCAAACGAACTACTTTTTGGCGGCTTTGCGCTCGTCGCGGATGCGGGCGCGATCCATGGCCGCCTCGACCGCCGAGAAACGGCAGCCGCAGTAATTCTGCCGATACATGCCCAGCTCACGCGAACGGCGCGTAGCCTCGGGATAATACGGGCGAAAATCGCGAATCACCGGGGTGAGACCGCGGGCGGCAGCCAGACGCTCCAAAACATCATTGCAGGTGTCGAACAGCTGATACGGCGAGACGGCGAGCGTCGTACCCACATATTCAAACCTGCGCTCCTGGGCAACGCGGCATGCCTCGGCCAAGCGCAAGGCATAGCACGAGCGACAGCGACGGGGCCGATCGGCACCCAGCGGGGCCACGCCGGCCTCCCAGCGCTCGCGGTCCTCCCCCGCCTCGATGAGCTCGATGTCGCCATCGGCACACCACCGGCGCAGCTCGTCCAGACGCCGCCGCCATTCATCGCGCGGTTGAATATTGGGATTGGTCCAGCAAATCGTGGGCTCAAACCCCTCCTCGCGCAGCAGGCGAACCGGCTCAAGCGAGCATGGTGCACAGCACGCATGCAGCAACAACGACTTCATCGACATCCCCGTCCCAGAAAACTCACCCCGACATCATGGCAGCTAAAATAGCCCCGTCCCAAAAAGACTACTTTGCGAAAAAGCGCACGCCAAAGGACGTATCCTCGCAGGCGACGATACGGCGGTCGCGCAGAATGGTCCGCACGTAATACCAATCACCCACACAGCCCGACAAGTGCAGACCAGCCGCCAGGTAGCACAGCAGCGGATAGTCCGAGAACGCAAACCCCAGGGCAAACGCTGTCGTCACAACAACCGTCGGCGCCAGGCAAACCGCCATGTACCGCCGGCGCGAATACACAACGCCCTCGGCGCAGGCATAGATCATCGCCGTCTCGCGATTCGCCCCAAAGGTCACCTGCGCGCCCGCAGGCGCCAGCAGCTTAAAAAACACCGCATGCACCAGCTCGTGCACGGCAAACGATGCCATTGAGACCGCAGCCAAGCCGACTATCCAGCCCACGACAGCCATCCAGCCGCCCGCCTCAGCCGCGTCCAAGTCCGCAGGCCCGCCCAACAGCATAAACACCGGCACCAGGCACACGGCAAACACTGCGATCACGGCCATCCCCCACACGAAGCAAGCGTGTAGAAAATCCTCGTCCTCAAACGCATGTATGTTGGAAATCTCATTCATAGCATCTTAGGATAGCGCCCCTGCCACGCACCCGCCCGCATGTGCGATAATGTCGAACGATATGCACGAATTGACCACCGCGCCGCCGAACCCCGTGCCCGGCCGCGCTCTTACCTATATGCGAAGGAGTCCCATGGCATCCAAATACTCCATGAACGACCGTCCCAGCTGGCCGCGCCGCGCCATCGTTACCGCCGGCGAGCCCTACGGCAACAAGGGTCTGCACTTTGGCCACGTCGGCGGCGTCTTTGTCCCGGCCGACTTCTTCGCCCGCTTCCTGCGCGACCGCCTGGGCCGCGAAAACGTCATCTTCACCTCGGGCACCGACTGCTACGGTTCGCCCATCATGGAGAGCTACCGCAAGCTCAAGGAGAACGAGGGCTACGACAAGTCCATCGGCGAGTATGTCGAGTCCAATCACTCCCGCCAGGCCGCGACCCTCAACAACTACAACATCAGCTGCGATATCTACGGCGGCTCGGGCCTTGAGCCGGCTGCGCAGATTCACAATGAGATGACCGCCGAGATTATCAAGCGCCTGCACGAGCAGGGCACCATCTCCAAGCGCTCCACGCTGCAGTTCTACGACGCCAAGGCAGGCACGTTCCTCAACGGCCGTCAGGTGATCGGCCGCTGCCCCATCCAGGGCTGCAAGTCCGAGAAGGCGTACGCCGACGAGTGCGACTTGGGTCACCAGTTTGAGCCCGAGGAGCTCATCGCGCCCAAGAGCCAGCTCACCGGCGAGGTGCCCGAGCTGCGCCCGGTCGACAACCTCTACTTCGACCTGCCGGCCTACCTCGACTTTATGAAGACCTACACCGCCAAGCTCGCCCAGAACCCGCAGGTTCGCTCCGTGGTCTCCAAGACCATGGAGGAGTGGCTGCTGCCGGCGCAGCTCTACATCCAGAACAAGTTCCGCGAGGCCTTCGACGCCATCGAGGACCAGCTGCCCGAGCACACCGTGCTGGAACCCGAGGGCAACAAGAGCAGCTTTACCGTCACCTTCCCCAGCTGGAAGGAGCGCGACGACGCCCACGCGGTGCTCGCCAACGGCGGCGTGCGCTTCCGCAGCGGCAAGGCACTCGTGCCCTTCCGCATCACCGGTAACATCGACTGGGGCGTTCCGGTGCCCGAGGTCGACGGCGTTTCCGACGTCACCTGCTGGTGCTGGCCCGAGAGCCTGTGGGCGCCCATCAGCTATACGCGTACCGTGCTCGCCCGCGACGCCCGCGCCGCTGGCGTAACCGAGGGTGTCGCCGCTCAGGACGCCGCCCTCATGGGCGAGCCCGCAGCCGATTCCACGCAGGTACCCGCACCCACTTACCAGCACAGCTCGCTCGACTGGCGCGACTGGTGGTGCTCGGACGATGCACAGATCTACCAGTTCATCGGTCAGGACAACATCTACTTCTACTGCATCGCGCAGACCGCCATGTGGGAGGCCCTGGGCTGGGACCTCACGCAGAGCACCGTCAGCGCCTGCTACCACCTGCTCTACATGGGCAAAAAGGCCAGCTCGTCCTCGCAGACGCCTCCCCCGCCGGCAGACGACCTGCTCAACCACTACACCTGCGAGCAGATGCGTGCGCATTGGCTGTCGCTCGGCCTGTCCGAGAAGCCGGTGAGCTTTAGCCCCAAGGCATATGACACGCGCGTGACCGGCAAGGACAAGGACGGCAACGAGGTACGCGCCTGCGACGACAAGCGCGTTATCGACCCGGCCCTTAAGGAGAGCGCCCTCTTGACCGGTGTGTTCAACCGCCTGGCCCGCAGCTGCTTCTACGGCGTCGCCGTCAAGGAGGGCGACGAGAGCCCCTATCGCAACGGCTGCATTCCGGCCGGCGCCGCCTCTGCCGCCGTGGTCGAGGCTGCCGAGCAGGCCGCCCTTGCCTTTGAGCAGGCCATGTACAAGTTCGAGACGCACCGCGCGCTCGCCGTGTGCGACGACTACCTGCGCGCCGCCAACAAACGCTGGAGCGATGCCTCCAAGGCCGCCAACAAGCTCGAGGGCGAGCCAGCCAACGCCGCCATGAAGCAGGCCCTGGTCGACGCCTTTACCGAGCTGCGCGTGGCGACCGTCCTGATGCACGGCATCGTCCCGGCCGGCTGCGAGCTCATCTGCGAGTACTTCGACATCGACCCGGTCGCCTTCTTCAGCTGGGACAACATCTTTGCCTCCACGGACGAGTTTATGGAGAGCCTGGGCGAAAAGCCCGGCGAGCACCGCGTAAAGCCACTGCCCCCGCGCTTCGACTTCTTTAGCAAGCACGAGAGCCAGTACTAAAGCACGCCAGCAGCAGCGTACCCGGAAAGTAGTCAATTTGGGACGGGAAGGAAAGACGGATGTCCAAGCCGAGTCGTCGTAAGCAAAAAAAGCAGGTTAAGCCCGAGCTCAAGCTCAGGCAGTTTGCTGCCACCGAGCTTTCCGACCAGCTTGCTGCCCAACACTCCGCCGCCGACCTGCCGCGCTTTATGGTCGACACGGTTGCCGGCGCCTATACGCCTGCCGATGCCGAGCTCATGATCGAGGGCTTTGGCGCCGCAGCCACGCGCCCGGTCACGCTGCGCGCCAACACGCTCAAGGCGACCGCCGAGGACATCGCCGCGGCACTCGACGCCGCCGGGATCGCCCACCGCTCCGTCGCATGGTATCAGGATGCCTTCATCCTGCCCGACGCCCAGGTTTCCGACCTGTGGGATCTCGACATCTACCGTGACGGCAAGATCTACCTGCAGAGCCTGTCGTCGATGATGCCGCCGCTCGTGTTGGGCGCTCAGTCCGGCGAGGACATCCTGGACATGTGTGCGGCCCCCGGCGGCAAGACGACGCAGATCGCCGCCCTCACCCAGGGACAGGCACACCTCACCGCCTGCGAGATGAGCATTCCCCGCGCCGAAAAGCTCGAGGCCAACTTGGGCCGCCAGGGCGCCAAAAACGTGCCCGTCATGCGCATTGACGCACGCGAGCTTGACGAGTTCTTCCGGTTTGACCGCATCCTGCTCGACGCCCCCTGCACCGGTACGGGCACCGTCATCAGCGGCAACGAAAAGAGCTTACGCGGCCTCACCGAGCAACTGCTCGTCAAGTGCGCCCGCTCGCAGCGCGCACTTCTGGACCGCGCCATGGGGGCCCTCAAACCGGGCGGCACGCTCGTCTATTCGACATGTTCGATCTTGCCGCAGGAAAACGAGGATGCCCTGCAAGAGGCCCTCGACAAGCACATGGACTGCGAGCTCATCCCCCTCGACGGCACGCCAAGCGAAAGCGAAGCGCGTCGCGCCCAGGATGCCGGCGACAAGCCGCATATCGAGTGCAACGCCCTTACCGAAGCCATTGCCGCGGGCCACGTCTCGGCCATTGCCAACGGCATGCCCGGCACGCTGACCATTCCTCCCAGTCGCGACTTTGAGGGCTTCTATATCGCCCTGGTCCGAAAACGCAGCTAGCGCACGGATTCAAAACTCAACAAGCTATCGCCGTGCGCGCCTGTCCTGCTGGTCACGGTGCTGCTTAAGTGCCTCGCGTTCCTTGCGCTCGGCCTTTTTACCCTTAATGGCCGTGACCACAAAGTAGATGACCGCGGCGGCAACGATTGCGCCCACGCATAGGCCAATCGAGCCCAACATTGCCGAGAATTCCATACCGCGTCACCTCTCTTTTATATACGGGACATTCAAGATAGCACCTCGATTCCCGCCACCACAGCTCCTTCACGTTCGCCGGCCCCTCAGTCTAACGGATGGCGCGGCGGGGAAAAATCAACTCGTCAAACGATTTAGCAATCGTAGCGCCGGTCGTACACTGCCGACCGCACAACATAGAAACGGACCGCTATGGATTCTCTCAACGACCTAAATGAGCGCGTCGACGCCTTTGTCGGCACCAGCTCCTTCGACACGCCGGTCACGGCAAACGACCAAGCCCCCATCGATGTTCCCGCCGAGGTT
>CAKXKM010000003.1:15619-39115 GCA_934876235.1 Collinsella sp. AF02-46-1
GTCACGAGGACGTCGTCGCCTCGGTCGACTTCTCCGAGGTAGAGCTTGCAGACGAATTTACCGAGCCCCAGGTGGCCGTAACTCCCAACGGCCTTTTGCCCATGGAGCCGCTGCCCATCGACGGGCGCCTGCGCAAGGCGGCTCTCCGTATGCCCGATGAGATCGAGGAGGCCAGCGGCTTTACTCTCTTTGGCCGCCGCATCAAATCGCTCATCTACACCACCGACGTCGCGGTCATCCGCAACTCCAATGCCGACGCCGTGTTTGCCGTCTACCCCTTCACACCGCAGCCCGCCATTACGCAGGCGCTGCTGACCGTTGCCGAGTGCCCGGTCTTTGTGGGCGTTGGCGGCGGCACCACCACCGGTAAGCGCTCCGTGCAGATGGCGGCCGTCTCCGAGATGCAGGGCGCGGCAGGCTGCGTGGTCAACTCCCCCGCTACCGCCGAGATGGTCGAGCACATCACCAACATCGCCGACATCCCCGTCATCGCCACGGTCGTACGTTGCGACGATGATGCGCATGCCAAAGTGCGCGCCGGAGCCAAGATCCTCAACATCGCCGCCGGCAAGAACACGCCGCAGGTCCTGCGTGAACTGCGCGAGCACTATCCCAACCTACCGCTCATCGCACCGGGCGGCAAAACGCCCGAGAGCATCCGTGAGACCATCGCCGCCGGTGCCAACGCCATCATCTGGACGCCGCCTTCGGCCCAGCAGCTGCAGACCGACATGATGCAGCGCTATCGCAAGATGAAGGAAGACGCCACGCCTGTCATCTCGCACGACGATGTGCCCATTATCGACCAGGTCGCCGCCGCCGAAGTCAGCCAGGTCGAGAACATGAATCCCGACGTGCCGATCCCCGACGAAGTCATCGAACGCGTCGCTTCGATCCACGATCACATCGAGGAGCGTCGCGCCAACCGCGGACTCAAGCCCTCGCTGCACGGCTTCTTCTTCCGCGGAAAGAAGCATTAGCAGAAATAGCTAGGCCCGCCTCACCAACGTGAGGCGGGCCGTTTTCGTTTGAGCAATCATGCAGCGACGTGATGGGGCAAATTAATCCACGCGCTTGTCGCCCATAAAGAAGACGGCCACCGTGCCAGGGCCGGTATGCGAGCCAATCAGAGCACCGATGCTATTGATCTCAATCTTGCCTTTGAGCTGCGGAACCTGTTCCTCTATCAGCGCCGCAACGGCCTCGGCGTCCTCGTGGCACGCCGAGTGCGACATGATGCACTTGCCCGAATAGTTCGCGCCGTCCTGCACATGCGCCATCACGGTCTTTGCCATCTCGGAGATCGCGCGCTTCTTGGTGCGAATCTTCTCACGCGGCGCCAGCTCACCTTCGCAATCGACCGTCATGAGCGGGCAAATCTTGAGCGCCGTGCCGATGATCGCACTCGCGGCCGAAATGCGACCGCCGCGCAGGTAGCTCGACAGATCAGTCGAGAAGAACCAGTGGTGCAGGTTGAGTTTATGCTCTTCAATCCAAGCGGCCGTCTCGTCGAGCGAAGCGCCGCTATCGCGAACGTCGGCGGCACACTCCACCAGCAGGCCAAAGCCCGAAGACGCCGCAAGCGAATCGATGACGCGCACCTTGCCGCCCTGGGGATAGCGATCCGCGAGCATCTGCGCCGCAACGCAGGCCGATCCATACGTGCCCGAAATACCCGACGACAACGCCAGGTGCAGCACGTCTTTACCCTTGGCAACGAACGGCTCCCAAAACTCCTCGTACTCACCCACGCTCACCTGAGACGTCTTGGGCATGGCGCCCGCGGCAATCTGAGCAAAAAACTCGTCCGGCGTAATCGCCTGATACAGATCGTCCGTATAGACAACATCGTCGATCTCGTAATGAAAACACGCGACAGGGATATTGCGCGATTCAAAGAACTCACGGGTTCGATCGGCGGCGGATTCACAGGTCAGGACAAAATCACTCATATGAGGCTCCTTACTCATTGCTGCGCAAATTATCTCACAGCAAGCGTGAATACGGTACAAATGTCCACTATTTACCAAATTGAACCAAAGGTAGTGAACATCTTTACCGTCATCATCTCTATCGATCCCGGAGGTATGCGCCTGCAAAAAACGACCCTACGTCTCCATTCAACCGCCATATCTACCTCAACTAAATCGATTTACCAAACCGTTCGACCAACAATTCGACCTCCCATCCCCAATCGAAACAAAAGCGGCGCATACTGATAAACGTTTGACGCTGTTTATCAGTTTTACTAACCACATCGGAAGGTGCTTCATGGTCGCATTCGATCGCAATCCGCAAGACTTCAAGTATCTGCGCCTGCTGTCGAGACAGTTCCCCACCGAGCAATCCGCGTTTACCGAGATCATCAATCTCTCGGCCATTCTCAACCTGCCAAAGGGCACCGAGCATTTTATGAGCGACGTGCATGGCGAGTACGAAGCCTTTATGCACATCCTCAACAACTGCTCGGGCGTCGTGCGCGAGCATGTCGACGAGATTTTTGGCGACACGCTCTCCTTTGACGAAAAGGGCGAGCTGTGCACGCTCATCTACTATCCGCGCGAGAAGATCGATCTTGTCCGCAGCCGGCACGAGGACTCACCCACCTGGTACAAGACGATGCTTGACCAGCTCATCATGGTCGCCCGCTCGCTTTCGAGCCGCTATACGCGCTCCAAGGTGCGTAAGGCCATCCCACGCGATTACGCCTACATCATCGACGAGCTGCTGCACACGCATCCGGACGAGAACAACTATCGCGTGCGCTATCACGAGCGCATCGTGGAGTCCATTCTGGAGACCGCCAGCGCCGACGACTTTATCGAGTCGCTTGCCTCGCTCATCAAGCGCCTCGCCGTCGACCACCTGCACCTGGTGGGCGACATCTTCGACCGCGGCGGCGGCGCGGCCAAGATTATGGACCGCCTGCTCACCTACCATTCGCTCGACATCCAGTGGGGCAACCACGACCTGCTGTGGATGGGCGCCGCTGCCGGCGAGCCCGCCTGCATCGCCACGGTGTTGCGCAACAACCTGCGCTACGACAACTACGAGATCCTCGAGAACGACTACGGCATCTCGCTGCGTGAGCTTGTCGCCTTCGCCGACGCCACCTATACCACCGGCGAGTCCATCACCCCGCTGATCAAGGCCATCAACGTGCTGCTCTTTAAGCTCGAGGGCCAGATTATCCAGCGCCATCCCGAGTTCGACATGACCGACCGTCTGTTACTCGACAAGATCGATCACGACACCGGCACGGTCACGCTCGCCGACGGCAGCGCGTGGCCGCTCACGACCAACGATTTCCCCACCGTCGACCCGGCGGACCCCTATACGCTCACGCCCCAGGAGCAGCACATCATCGACAAGCTCGTGTCCGAGTTTGTCACCGCCGATCACCTGCATCGCCATATCGATTTCCTCTATACCCACGGCTCCATGTACAAGGTCGCCAACGGCAACCTGCTGTTCCATGGCTGCGTGCCGCTCAACGAAGACGGCACCTTTAGCAGCATGAACTGCCTGGGCACCTGGCACGCTGGCCGCGATTATCTCGATTTTTGCGACCACATCGCCCGCCGTGCCTGGCGCGTGGGCGACCGCGACGCCCTCGACTGGATGTGGTACCTGTGGATTGGCTTTAACTCACCCGCCAGCGGACGCCTGGTGCGTACCTTTGAGCGCGCCTATATCGCCGATAAGAGCACGTGGGTCGAGCCGATGGACCCGTACTTTACACTTACCAAGTCGCCCTCGGTCTGCGACGACATCATGCGCGAGTTTGGCGTCGCGCCCATGGCATGTTCACCGACCGGTCACATCATCAACGGCCACACGCCCGTTAAAACCACCAAGGGCGAGCAGCCCATCCGCGCCAACGGTAAGCTGCTGGTCATCGACGGCGGTTTCTGTCGCGCCTACCACCCCAAAACGGGCATCGCCGGCTATACGCTCATCTCGAGCTCGCGCGGCTGCCGTCTCAAGTCGCACCGGGCCTTTACGACGGTTGCCGAGGCACTCACACGCAACGTGGACATCGAAAGCGAGACCAACCGCTTTGACGAGGCCGACCGTCGCCGCATGGTGAGCGACACCGATTCCGGAGCCAAGATTCGCAGCCAGATCCAAGACCTGCGCCAGCTGCTCGATGCATATAGAAACGGTGCTATCGAGGAGCGCGCCTAGCCCCGCCTGCGGGGATTGGCTAAACTTGCTGAGTTTGTCATCCCCACGGCGCTGCGGCGCCACCTTAAGGCAGGTTCCATGCAAAAGCTCCTCGCGCAGATCATGAAGTTTGGCGTCGTCGGCGTCATTGCCACCGTCATCGACTTTGGCATCATGAATCTGCTCCACTACGGTCTGGGCCTCAATATCCTGATCGCCAACACCAGCGGCTTTATCGTCTCCCTTATCTTTAACTACGTCGCGAGCATGAAGTACGTGTTTGCACACAAGGAGGGCATGAGCCGCCGCCGCGAGTTCATCATCTTTGTCGTGTTGTCCGTTATTGGCTTGGCGCTCAACGACGGCATCGTGCTGGCCCTCAACGCCGGCCTGGGGCTCGAGGCCAATATCGCCAAGATTTGTGCCACCGCGCTTGTCATGGTCTACAACTTTGTGACCCGAAAGATTTTCCTGGAGGGCGACGAGACCAAGTAGCTCGACTTTCCCGCACAGCTACGGGGACCCACGGATGACGCGCGTCGAGCGCTGTGTTGTTCGTGAGCCTTGCTCGTTTACGGGAAGATTTGCAACGTTTGCGGATTACCTCTTGAATATTTGGCGAGTTCGTATAGTTCTTGCCAAAGACCTTACGTTTCCCATGCAAAAGCTCTAAAGTATCTCGTTGCTCGATTCATCAACGCATTGGATGTGATTACGTGCGCAAGGCACTGGCACAACCTCATACCAAGCAGTTCCTCAAGTTCGCTGTCGTAGGTCTTATCTCCTTTGGCATCGACTGGGGCATGCTCATTGCGCTCGTCGAGCTGTTCCACCTCGACTTTTTGTTGAGCACCACGGTCTCGTTTATCACGTCCGTCGTGGTCAACTACTGGCTCAGCATGAAGTACGTGTTCGACCACCGCGAGGGAATGAGCCGCAAGCGCGAGTTCACGATCTTCACCATCCTGTCGGTGATCGGTTTGGGTCTCAACGACCTGTACATGTTTGTGGGCGTCACGTTTTTGAGCATCGGCTACCAGGCCATGAAGGCCATCGCCACGTTCTTGGTCACCTGGTACAACTACTTTAGCCGCCGCTTCTTCCTCGAGGGTGCGCAGTCGTAGTTTGTTCGACATTTGCTTGAAGGTATAACCGGTTGGAATTCTCGTTCCAACCGGTTTTTTGTTTGCAGAGCCTGCCAAAGAAGGCGTACGAGGCGAGAAACGGCGTCCCATTCACATAAAAACGGGCGGCTCGGATGTTTGTCCGAACCGCCCGTTTGGCGTGTTATGTCGAGGCATTTAGCCCGTTACGTAATACCAGACGACACTGTCGCCGTTGGATAGGACGTAGTTGCTGCACGCTGTGTTGGGCGCCACGCCGTTGACGGAGTACATCCAGCCACTCGTGCCGCCGTGCTCCTTCTCGGCCAAACCGCCAATGGCGGCGACATACGTGCCGTACGACGAGCCATGCGCATTCACAGAAAGGCCCAGGGCGCACAGGGCATCGTAGGCAGTTGCGCCCTCGTTAAAGGTGAAGGTGCCACCAGAAGACACAGGATTGCCCACAGCGCTCGATGTGACCGAAACCGTCACTGTTACGTAGCTGGACTCCTGCGAGCCGCTCTGGCCGCCCGAGGAGGCGTTTCCACCATTAGAGGATGAGGCTCCATCAGACGACTGGCCACCGCCAGACGCATTGGAAGTATCACCGGCTCCCGTATTTTGGGCAGCGGATTTATCGCCAGACTTCTTGCCGTCCTGGTCCTCGGACTTCTTGTTATCCGAGTTCTTGTCCGATTCCTTGTTTGAAGACTCGGAATCGTCCTTGGACTTGGACTCATCAGAATGCTTGGACTCATCTTTTGCGTCATTCGATGACTTGGAATCCTTGGAACTGGCCTCGCCCGAAGTCGTAGTCGAGCCAGACACCTTGGTGTCCTTGGTGACGACGCTCTCCCCCGTCACGGTCTGAATGATCCAGTCGATGGACCAGGCACCGCTCTCGGAAGGATGGACGAAACCCAGCGAGACGACGATCAGAATGGTGCACGCGGCAGTCAGGACGCCGAGGAACGTCTTGCGACGAGGGGCGGACGCCGCCGAAGCGGCGCCCTGTTGCTTTGCATCGTCAAGCTGGATAAACGAGGAATCTGGTTGCTTGGGGTCAGCGTCCTTGGATTTATTGGACACAGCCCTCACCTACCGACGTTTGGTGAACACGAACACGCCGACGATGGCGAGACCGATGACGCCGGCGGCAACGCCAACAATGGCGAGCGGGTTGGTGCCAGCCTCCTGCTCGGAGGCACTAGAGGACTTCTTAGCAGTGGTCGTGGAAGCAGCACCCGTATCGGACTTGGAATCGGACTTCTTGTCGGACTTGCTGTCCTTCTTGTCAGACTTCTTCTCGTCCTTCTTATCGGACTTATCGGAGTCCTTCTTGTCGGACTTGTTGTCCTTGGTCTCGGTCTTGGTCGACACCGTCGTCTTGGTCGTCGGCTTATGACCCGGGGCGATAGCGCCGCCGGCCTGCTGGCCCTTCGTGCCGGAGCCAGAACCCGTGCCAGTGCCGGCACCAGCACCGGAACCGTTACCAGCGCCACCATTGCCGCCATTGGAGCCAGAGCCGCCATTGCCGCCAGGGTTAACAGCATTCTTGGTCCACTTGGCATACAGCGTCAGATCGGCCGTCACCGGCGTACTGAAGTCATACGCCTGCGTGCAAGCCTCATCGGTGAACCAACCGCCGAAAGTGTAGCCATCGCGCGTCGGATCGGCCGGCTTGACCAGCTTGCCGTCGGCCGTAGCCACAAACTTAGTGTCGCAAGCAGACCCGCCGTTGGAATTAAAGGCAACCGTCCAAGACTCAACAGCCCCGAGCTTGAACAGCATGCCCGAATCATTGATGTAGTAGAGGTTGCCAGAAGCATCGGCAATGACCGGAGAGTCACAGTATTGGTAATGGCCGGCCGCATTATAAATCTGCGTCGCCGAGCGTATAGCGATACACGCCACCACCAGCAGAGTAGTTGACGTAATCCTTGCTATCCGCGCTGTTCACGGTGAAGTACACGTAGGTCTTGCCGCCCTGAACACTCACCAGCGGAGTAGCAGCAATACCGTTGAGGCCAGCCGGCAGCGCCTTGCCGTCGGCAGCAGCGACCATCGTGGTCTTACCCGTCTTCAGGTTATAGAGAACCAGAGCAGAGCCCTTAGCCGTCTGTCCGCCGACAATCAGATTGTCACCAGACACCGCAGGGGCGCTCAGATTATTCGTAAGGCCCAGATCAACCGTCTTCTGTTCACTCAGCACGCCCTTTGCCGAAAGCGAAATCACATGGAGCTTTCCGTCGTGCGTCATCTGATAGAAGGTCGAACCATTGGACGGATCGGCAATGCAATCGGCATTTGCGACAGCGCCGAGCTTCATGGTCGAAACGACATCGCCCGTCGTCTTATCAATGCACTTAAGCGTGCCCGCGCTCGTAGGAACAATGGCGTACTTATCCGTCAGCGCAGCGCCAGTCCAATAATAGCCCTCGGAGGGGTCAATGTTCTGCCAAGAAACTTCGCCCGTGGCAATCTTGATACGCTTCAGGGAGCCGTTGCCGTAGGTCGCGTTGTAGTTCTCGTCATACGAAATATCGACCGTACCAACATAGACGTACTCGCCGTCCGAAATCACGGTGCAGGAGCTCTGCGTCAAGTCCGTCAAACCAGGCGTCAGCCACTTGCAGATCAGCTTGTCCGCAGTAATCGCCTGGACCGCACCGCCGTTGAGCGGAACGATGATAAGGCCGTTGGTATAGATCGGACGAGAGGTGTAGCTCACCTTGGAGGCAAGCGGCGCAGAGGCAACCTTTTTGCCCGTGGACGAGTCGATCTTAATGAGCTCGTTCTCGGTCGCGATGTACACAAAACCGTTAGCAATGACAGGCTCGCTGCAGTTGGCATACTGCTGGCCAGACTCGGCCTTCCAATCGAAGGCCCACTTAAGACCGGCAGCCTGCGCAGGCGTCTTGGCATCCGTTACGGTCGAACCGTTGCCACTGTTGCCGTAGCCGGCCCACTCGGCATCCCAATCAGGAGTCGTCGCACTCGGGTCCACGACAATCTTGTCGGGATCGGGCATGGCCGAATCGTCGGTGGTATAGGCAAGCGTAACCTTATCGCCGCTCTTGAGCGTAATCTGATTGGCGCAGAGTAAGGAGGGCTCTCCATTGATATACAGGTGCCAATATTTATTGGTCGCAGCATCCCATACATACGGCTTGTGATCGAACGGCGAAGTAATGGAATTCAGGAACCAATATGCACCGCTCTGGGAGGCGTTGTACGTAACGCCCTTCGCCTTCAGAACCGTCTCAATAAGGTCCTGGGCCGTAGAGCCTTCGGGCAGAGAAACATTGCTTGCCGAGCCCCAGCGAGTATTGTTGCCGTTGACATCGGGACCGATAACATCGACGGACCCAAGAACCTGACCGGGGAGAGCATCGGCGTCAGCACCATACATAAAGGTGACGGCGTCACCCTCCTGGAGCTTGTAGGCACCGGCGCCAACGTCGGCGAACTTGCCATTTACGTAGAAGCGCCAATAGCTATTGGTCGCAGCATCCCAGCCATAGGACTTACCATCGAACGGCGAATAAATGCCGTTGAGGAACCAGCCCCAAGACGATTCGCTAGCATCGAGCTTAAGGCCGGTCTGCTCAAGGAGATCCTTGGCAGTAGAGCCCGCCTTGAGACTCGTCTGGCCCGTCGAGGCCCACACCTGCTGCTTGCCGTCCTTGTCCTTACCGAGGACCTGAACGGACGCATGGACGGAATCAGAGGGCAACTGGTCGCCCCAACCACCGTAGAACCACGTAACGGTATCGCCAGTATGAATGGTGACATTGTCCGCCGTGTAGTCGCTCGACTTGCCGTTGATGAACAGCTGCCAATAGGTCGAATAATCGAGCGGCGTACCCAGCTCAACGCCGTTGTACTTAAGGCTCAGAATGAAGGAGCCCGCAGCAACGGCGTCGATGTCATTCGCCTCGAGCGCGACCTTCGTAAGGTCAAGTGCGCTCGAGCCGGACGTCACCACATACTGCGCGTTATCGACCCAAGTCTGAGTCTTGCCCTGGGCATCGCGACCAATGACGGTCACATTTGCGGAAACCTGGTCCTTAACGACAGGGGACGCGCTACCAGCCGTATAGGCAAACTCAATCTTCTGCCCCTGGGTGAGCTTGACGCTGCTCGCGCCAACCGAGGAAGACGCGCCGTCGACGAACAGCTGCCAGAAGGCATAAGTCGTCGGATCGTAGGCAAGCGTGCGGCCATCGCTCGGGGATGTGATGCTTTTGAGGTAGAACCCGTATGCCGTGTTCGGATCGTAGTCCGCCTTGAAGCCCGTCTTCTCCTGCAGCTTAATAAAGGCATCCGCAGCCGTCGCGCCCTCGTCGAGCTTGAGCTGCGTAGGCGCCACCCAGGTCTGAGCCTTGCCGTCGGCATCGGTGCCGATAATCGAGAACGAGACCTCGACTTGCTTCTTGGCGACATCGCCGGTTTCTGTCGGGCTCTCCGTCTGGACGGCAGCCGCGGCGGCAGATCCTGCGTGGCCAGCGGATACCGTCGAAGACTGCTCGCTCGCGGCAGGGTTCTCCCCCGTCGCCGAACCTTCGTCGCCAGCTGCCGCCCCTGTTGTGGCGGCACTAGCTGCGGGCGCGCTCCCAGAATCCGAAGCCTCGGCGTTGCCCTGGTCGGCAGCACCATCCGCGGCCACCGTGCCCTCACTCGGCGTCGCAGCCTGATCCACAGCCTCGGCAATGCCCTCGGCGCCCTCGGCCCACAGCTGAGCCGGCGTGGTGCCAAAGGCCATCGCGAAGGCCAGGAATGCCACCAGGCCGCGCTTAGCTACACCGCGTGCAATCGCGCCACGGCGATGCGAGACGCGCTGGCGCTCGTCCACAAACATATCCATTTGTCTCCTACTGTCTGTACTTGGAGCGTTGCCTTGAGGCTGCCCTACGTCATCGCGCATGTTGCGCTCGAGTTCCCCCATCGGGGTCCCCCTTCCCTCCAGAGCCCTATGCACACCGGCGGCATACGCCGCAGCCGCATGCAAGATGGGAGGCGATCCGACTTAACCTTAACGACTCGGGCACGTCGTCCGATCTGCGACGCGAACATCCCGAGCCAAGAGGAATTACGGTTACTGGTACAGCCGGGGACTTGCACCCCAATTCTCCCAAACGCGCAGGTAAACCGCGCATTCGTGCGTCTCCGCACCACCATCTAGGCCATCGATTATTACCGTCAAAATGGTATCACGCAAAAGGGCCTCGCACGCAGACGAAGCCCAAGGTAAAAGCTATTGTTTGCGATAGGAAAATGCGGTGACGGTCGCGGCCTCTAGTGCTTGCCGCCGTGACTGTTGAGCCAGATATTGCGGCCCAGCATAAGCGCCAGCACCAGTGCGCTGACGTAGCCCATAAAGCCAATGACCGGGATACCAAACACAACCGGCTCGATGCGCGCGTAGTACACCACCGACGAACCGATAAACAGACCGGCGATCACAATTGCCATCGACATGCGGTCGATAATTCCGCCCAGCTGTCGCAGCGCCTTATCGCTGCTCATGATCTGCGTGTTCACCTTAAGCTGGCCGCGCGTGAGCATACGCGAAGCCAAGCCCAGATACTCGGCCGCCTCGAGCGAGCCTTTTGCCGCGCGATAGCTGCTCGCGGCAAGATCGCGTCCCATGTCGCGCACGCGCGCATAAGTGCTTTTTTCGTTTTTGATATGCGTCTGAATGATCTGGATCATGTTGACGTTGGGCATATACTCGGTCAGCAAGCCCTCGAGCGTCACCATGCCGCGCGCGAACATCGTCACCACGCTCGGCAGCTCAACGTCATTCTTACGCGCGAGGTTTAACAGCGAGGTCAAAAACTCGCCGATATCCAGATCCTTCAGGTCAAGGCCAGCAAAGTCAGCCACGATAAAGTCAAGATCGGACAAAAAGGCCGAATGATCGAGCTCGGCCGAATCGCCACGCGTCACGGCAAAGCGCATGAGCGAATCCTTGAGCTTGGGCACGTCACCCTCGGCCACGGCGAAAATCATGTCCTTGACGATACCGCGATCGTGACTCGACATGCGTCCGACCATGCCCAAGTCGATAAAGTAAACGATGCCGTCCTTGAGAATAATGTTTCCCGCATGCGGGTCGGCATGGAAAAAGCCGTCATCGAGCACCTGCGTCGAGTAGTCCTCGACGATTGCGGCACCGATCTTTTCCAAGTCATAGCCCTCGGCCACCAAGCGTTCAGGATCGGCGATCGAAATGCCGTCGACGTAGTCCATAACCACCACGTGCTCGGTGCACAGGTCCAGATAGGATTTAGGGCACGTCACGCCATGAACGCTCTTATGGAACTCGTAGAAGTCGTTGAGGTTTTTGGCCTCGGCCAAAAAGTTGGTCTCCTCGCGAAACGAGGTCCACAACTCCTCGACTACGCCGTGCAGGTCAACGAATTGATCGGTGTTGACGAACTTGGAAACGATACGCACCACCGAGCGGATGATATCGATGTCCTGTGCCATAACCTGCTGCGCACCGGGGCGCTGCACCTTGACGGCCACGTCCTCGCCCGTCACCAGACGAGCGCGGTGCACCTGCGCGAGCGATGCGCTACCAAGCGGATTGGGGTCGATCGCATCGAACATCTCCCCCAGGCGCAGGCCGTATTCTTCTTCCAGACAACTGAGTACGACCTCGTACGGCACCGGCTCCACGTCGGACCGCAGACGACGCAGCTCGTCGCAAAAGCGTTGCGGCAGAATCTCGGACCGGTTGGCCAGAATCTGCCCCATCTTGACGAACATGGGGCCGAGTTCCTCGAGCAGGCGGCGCAAACGAACCGGCGTGAGGTTGTCCCACACGCGGTACTTTTTGACCAGGCGAACAATCTGCCCGATGCGTTCGCGACGACCCGCCGGCGTGAGCTGGTATTCCTCGTCCGGCGCCATCGCGTCGGGCTCCTCTGGCACCATATCGACAGCGCGCGGCTTCTTGCGAGCGCCCGAGACGGCGGCATCGACCTCATCGACAACCGCCGCCTCGTCACCCAAGGGATCTAGATTGTTGTAATCGGTGGTGGAATCTGCCATCTGCGCTGCTACTCGGCCTCTTCGGTATCCTTCGCATCGTCGGGCTCAACGGACTCGACGGGCACCGAGGTCACGTTGTCCTCGACCGAATCGACGATGTCGCGCACATGGGCCAGGAAGGCCGTGCGCTCGGGCGCGGTCATAACGCGGACGCGGGCAAGGATGAGTTCGTCGAGCACGCGCTGGGCCGCGGTCTCGCCCTGCATGCCCAAGCGCTCGGTCAGATCGGAGATGGTACCACCGGCCTGCTCGAACATGTCGGACACACTGCGGGCGATATCGGGAGCGCCTGCGTCCTTGCGCACCTGCTCGCCCTTGGTATTAAGGTCGTCGAGAACCTTCTTGCCGCCTTCGACAGCAACGGCGGCAGCGCCAAAGCCCACGTTAATGGCACCGTTAACAAGCTGATCGAGTTTCATAACCATGGTTGGCTCCAATCATGAACAACTGCATTGGCCTTCTTGTACCCAAGATTGGGCGAACGACACAAAATCGTTTTACCGCCAAGATAGGAATCGAGCGGGGCAAAGCCTTCGACGGCGTTTGCCCCGCTCGCTCGTTGCAAGGTCGTCTTTACCTTACGTTATCGTTCATCGCGAAGGAGTTCTTCATGGCGCAGCTCGTGGTGTAGAGCACTTTCCCCAGCAGGGCATCGGTCTCCACCTGCACGCGCTCGGCAAACTCCTCGTTGGCGCGGGCGAGCTCGGCGGGCACCTCTGCTTCGGGCAGCGCGGCCACGGCAGCGTCAACGTCGTGAATCTGCTTGTGGCCCATGCCGCCGACCTTCTCCTGGTAGTCCTCGACCGCTCGACCGCACTCATGGAAGCGAACATCGGCCAAAGCACCGATCAGGCGATTTGCCCAGTAGAAGTTCTCGGACGTCACGCGCGCCTGGGTGTCGGCATAGTACTCGGGCATGGTCTCGACGTTGGCGTACAGCGGCACGAGCGCGTTAAACGAGTTGGAGCCAAACGCCATCCACTGCACGGCGCGATTCGCCGGCTGCGCATAGGGGCGCAGCTGCAGTACGGCGAGCTGGCTGTTGCGGTTGATGCCGATGGGACGATAGGCGCCGCGCGTGGCGGGCGTGCCCTTGCTGCCGTAGCAGTCGTACTCCGTGCCCTGGTAGTGGCTCGAAAGCACGTACTTGATGTCCTCGATGGTCACCTTGCGCTCGGGCACGCGGCTCCAGGGGATGTCGTCGCTCTCGGGCGTGTAGTCGGCCTCGGGGCCGTCCCACACATCGCTGGGGTTGAGGCAGCGCTGCATGTACCAGGCGCGCGGCGTGTTGTAGACATGGTCGCTGTCGCTGTGCGAGCCAAAGGCCTCGCGCGGGTTAAAGATCGCAGCCGGGCCGTCGCCATCGACGCCCAGCGTCAGGTCCAGATGCCACTCGGCCATCCAGGCACGCAGGTCGGCGGAGCACATGTGGTCGGCCTGGGCGCCCTCGGCGTCATCCAGGTCAAAGCTGTCGATACCCAGCTGGTTGGGCATGGTCACATAGGCGTCATCGGGCACGCGCTTGGCGATCCAGTGGTGGCCGCCGATGGTCTCGAGCCACCAGATCTCGTCCACGTCGCTAAAGGCGATGCCGTTGTTCTCGTAGGTGCCATAACGCTCGAGCAGGTCACCCAGAATGCGTACGCCGTCGCGGGCGGATTTGGCATATGGCAGCACCAGGGTCACCATGTCCTCCTCGCCCAGGCCACCGGGCTGTGCCGGAACGTATCCGTCCTCGCCCTCGTTGCCCTTGGCGGGCACGTAGTCCACGAGCGGGTCGGCGCCGCGAACGCGCTCGTTGGTGGTGAGCGTCTCGGTTGCGGACATGCCCACATTGAGCTCGTTGAAGCCGGCCTCGGCCCAGATGCCGTGGCCCGGGACAACATCGGGGACGCTCGTGTAGCGCATGGGGTTATCGGGCAGTTCAACGGTCAGGCGACTCAGGACGCTCATGTAGGCACGCGGCTGCTCGTCGGGATGCACCACGCGCATACGCTTGGGCTCAAACACCCCGTTGGACGAGTCCTCGTTGCGGGCGACAAGCGTCGACCCGTCGTAGCTCGCATTCTTACCAACCAGAATCGTTGTGCACGGCATGCGCATCCTCCTTGAGCGAAGAAATCAAACGATAACAGTGTATCGCTTCGGCGCAGAAAGGGCGAAACCACGGCCTCGGCAGCCCTTGTGGTCAAAAAATGCCAAATATGAGTACTGTCACCAATTTAGTAACAGCAATTTTGCTACGCATGGGTGTCGGAAGTCTACATCTGTTCAAAAATTAGATGATGTAATTCCTCATAGGTCCAATAAAATAGGCTCTCTATCGATAATAAATATCGTTAGAGAGCCAAATTAGCCTAAAATATATGTGAGTATCTTGGCAACAGTACTCATATTTGGCATTTTTTGTCCACAGGGTATAGAACTAACCCCTCAAACAGCCCAAAACGCCTATTTCGATGCGCGCTCGGCCGCCTCGATCACGTGTTTGGCGAGGATCGCCGTCGTCACAGCGCCCACGCCGCCCGGCACGGGCGTGATGGCGTTAACAACCGGCTCCGCAGCATCAAAATCGACGTCCCCGACCAGCTTGCCAGCGGCCTCGTCCCAATTAATGCCAACATCGATGATCGTCTGGTCCTCGCGAATGGCATCCACGCCAATCGTGTGCGCGCGTCCAACGGCGGCAACCACAATGTCGGCAGCACGGCACTCGGCAGCAAGGTCGCGCGTATGCGTATGGCACGTCGTCACGGTCGCATTGCGCGCCGTAAGCATGGCGGCAACAGGACGCCCGATCACCAGCGAGCGCCCGACCACAGCAACCTTAGCTCCATCCAGCTCAACGCCGTAATGATCCAGCAAAGCAAGCACGGCTTCGGCTGTGCAGGGGGCAAAACCCTCGCCGCGCCCCGAAAGCGTGGTGAGCAGCGAAGCCGGCGTCATGGAGTCAACGTCCTTGGCGGGATCGAGTGCCGAGGCAACCGCGTCCTCGTCAAGGCCGGCGGGCAGCGGGCGGAACATCAGGCAGCCATGAACAGCGGGGTCGGAATTGATGTCCTCGATGGCCGCCAACAGCTCGTCCTGCGAAACATCGGCGGGAAGCAAAACGCGGCGAGCTTCAATGCCAACCTTCTCGCAGCGCCTGAGCGCACCGCGCTCGTAGGATAGGTCGTCCTCGCGTTCACCCACACGCACGATAGCCAACGTCGGAACAACGCCCCGCTCGCGCAGGGCTGCGCAGCGAGCAGCAAGTTCCTCAGTCAAAGCGCGAGCGACGGGAGCACCCTTCAGCAGTTCAGCCATGGCTATCCTCTCTTCCTTGCAGCGTCGGCGGCGCGGCGCGCCAGCGCATCGGCGCGCGGCAACCACGTGTCGAGCAGCTCATCGCACGCGGTCTCGAGCTCCTCGGCGCGCGCCCGGTCCTTCATAGACGTGGTGTTCGCAAAGAGCGTCAAGCTCGCGCCCTGCATAGCGGAACGGCAGAACACGGCGCCGCACGCCACATCGGACAGCAGCTGACGCGAACCCTTGTCGGCCATGTCCTCGAGCAGCGCCAGCGCACGCCCGCAGGCATCCATAATGCGATACGGCGGCATAGCGGCCACATGCAGCGCATCCTGAATCGCGGTCGCTCGAGCCGGATCGTCACGCGGAATACCGTACGCCGCGGACACCTGCCCATAGGCACGAACGTCCTCGGCAACCAACTCGACAAGCTCCTGGGCCAGCTCATCAGCATGGACAAACGCACGCGTCAGGTCATCCGCACGATCAGCAAGCGCGGGATTGGTCGCACCGTAGCGGGCAACCATTCCGCACAGCGAGGCGCCCAGCGCGCCCACAAAGGCGCTCGCGCTGCCACCGCCGGGAACCGGCTCGCGCGCGGCCAGCGCCTCGGCAAACCCGCGGCAGGTCTTGTCCATCATCTCTTGGCTCATGCACATGCACCTTCAAGTCATATACATCGGTCGGGTGGCAACCGCCGACCGACCGCATCGATCACGTAATGGTGCTAAGTCTAGCCCATAAGCACATGAGCGTCAGCGCACCTGGCCATCGCGGATTTCTATGGCACACGATAGGCGGCAGCGACACAAACATGGGACACATGGCCCACCTTTCGAGACTCCCGGGCAGCACAAGCTGGGGCATACATATAGGTAAGGAGCCCTATGTTGGGGCAAGCTCATCACGGCACCGGACGACGAATGGAAGAATAACCGCACAGTAAACAAAGACATCATGCGCATGCGTAACCGCCGCCCCAGCGATCCGCGGCACACGATGTCCCTGGCAGACAAGGAGGACGCCACCATGAAGAAAAAGACCCTATCGATCCTTTCCCTTTGCATCGCCCTCTTTGCCGCGTTTGCCCTTGTCGGCTGCGGCGGGAGCGCATCGGGCGGCGGCAGCGCCCCCAAGAGCGAGAGCAAGGAAAAGGCCCCCGTCGCCAAGAAGACCGACTTTATCTGGTTTAAGGTCGAGATGCCCGAGAACGTTGGCGTGAGCGACTCCGCCGGCAAGAATGCCGACAGGGTCCAGCTCACCTTCCCCGAGAACGAGAATGCCTCGGCCGATCGCTTTATCCCCGTTTGGAAAAAAGCGCTGACGGCCGAGGAGTCCCACGCCGACCAGGCAGAAAAGAAGGGGGATACGTTCCAGTGGAAGGATGGCGGGTCCATCGAGTATAACGGCAGGACGTGGCTCGTCGGAACGTACGAGGACAACAGTGGCATCACAACCCTCCTCTTTACCGACGTTGAGCCGGGAAGCATCTATGTCCTTATCTCGAACTTCGACCAGCACAAGAAAGAAGCCGAGGCGCTCCTCAACTCCATCGAGTTCCCCGATGACATGGCAGAGGCAGTTTCCGAGGCGCGCGAAGTCGAGATTTCGAGCATCGAGCTCAAGTAACGGGACACCCGCACGCGCCTACGCGCACCTGCGCACATGCGCCCCATTAAAGCAACGGGCACCCAACCCCGGGGAGGGCCGACAGGCATCGGCCCTCCCCTCTTTTGTGCCCGCGTATATTGCCACTTGTCGGCGCAAATCCGGCCCTCAGAATGGGACACATGGCCCACCCGAACGAGCCGCTCGCGCGTACAGTAAAGGCAGGTAATCCATGGGCGGTTACAGATCGAGGAGGACACGACCATGAAAAAGAAGGCCTTTGCGATTCTCACCCTCTGCATCAGCCTCTTTGCCGCGGTTGCCCTGGTGGGCTGCGGTGGCAGCGGCGGCGCTACCGGCAGTGGCGGTGACGGCGGCGCGGAAAAGCCAGCCGTGGATATGAGGACCGACTTCATTTGGTTTAAGGTCGAGGTCCCCGAGGGCGTCGAGATCACCGACGTCGCAGGCGACACGGCCGACAGGGCCCAGTTTAAGTTCACCGAGAGCGAGCACGCCAGCGATCGCTTCATCCCCGTCTTCGACTCTGACAAGAACGCCGACGAGCTGTTCGACTACGAGGCCAAATGGAAGGCCAGCTTTGAGTGGACCGAGAATGACCCCGTCAAGTACAACGGCAAGACTTGGCGCAACGCTTCCTATACACACTCGGGCGGCGTGACGACTGAGTACTTCACCGAAGCAGGCGGCGGCAGCGTCTACGTGAGCATCGACAACGTCGAAGAGCACAAGGACGCCGTCGAGACCATGATGAAGTCTCTGGAATTTGCCGACGACATCGCCAAGGCCAAGACCGAAGCCATGGATGTTAAGCTCGACGATATCGAGATCAAGCGCTAAAGCTCCAACGGCATGCAGCAGCGCCGTTTTAGCTCAACCGGGATGCAAGGTGCGACTCCTTGCATCCCGGTTTTTTGTGTTCGAAAGCGCCCGGTCACATCACCATATTGAGCACGTTGACGAATTCCTGCGCCCTCGCGTGACTGCTGAGGCTAAAGACACAGGCAGTCAACAGCCTGTTGCGCAGAAAAACGTCGCGGCCCTTGATCCTGTTGACCCCCGTGATGTCCTTAAGGTAGACAATCTCGGTGTGCTTGCCGCCAAACGTGCCCTTCTTGAGCACCTCGATGCGGTTAGGGTAGATCTTGACGTCTTTAAACCTGACCGAGCCCTTGTCCTGGAACAGCAAAGTGTTGTTATCCATACGCATCGCTCCCCATGGTCAGAGTTAAAACTGCCTTCACCATCACATTCTAGTCCCCGCAAACCCTTTCCGCGGTCGCGCTCAGAGCACCAAATCGTGTCCGCACGAGACTTTAAACTAAAGCCAATAAAGATGTTCGATGCGCTTGGTGGGCTCTTAGGATGTTCCTCGAATCGCCGCCATCGGAGGAGGCCTTACATGGTTTACGTATGGGAATTTGAGTTCTTTGATTCGGACGGTATGGTCGATGCCGTGCCATGTGGCTCGCTGGGCGGAGGAGGAACGTTTGGCTCCGACCTAAACGACGCTGTCGAAAGCGCCGCCGATTTTCTCGCATGTATGGTCGACGATCACCTTATGGGCGGCGTCAATCTTCCCGCGCCGGACTTTGGACACCAGCCGCGACACGGCGGCAAGATTATCGCCGTAGCCGTCAGCCGCGAACTCGCCGACATCCCCGCCGTCACCGCAGCGGATGCCGCGCGTATGCTCGGTGTTAGCTCAGCACGGGTATCGCAACTGATAAATGCAGGACTGTTGGATTCATGGAAGGACGGCACCAAGCGCATGGTGTCCAAAGCTTCCATCGAGGCACGACTCGCCGACGCACCAAAAGCGGGACGCCCAAAAGAGGTCCCTATTGCTGTATAAAGCAATAGCGTTGCGGGTTTTTCATTTGTCAGATTAGCTGACAAGCTCTCCCAATTCGGGACTCACTGCGTCCCGAATTGGGCTGGACACATTGCCGCAGGTAGCCGCGCATCCTCAATCCAAAATACGAGAGGTGTTTCCCATGACAGGCATCAATCAGGCCATCACCGAAAGCGCACTTAAAGTGCGTTCTGCCGAGGACATAGCCACACGACGCAAGAGCGATTCAGAGGGATTTCGGCTCATCTCGTCAGCGCCCCCTACAACGAAACGTGGGCACACGTCGAAACCAGCGCTACGCGACTGCATCTTTGGGCTTGCCGTCGGCGACGCGCTGGGCGTTCCCTACGAGTTCAGGCCCCGCGGCACGTTCGAATGCACGGACATGATCGGCTACGGCACGCATGGGCAACCCGCCGGCACCTGGAGCGACGACACATCTATGACGCTTGCTACCTGCGACTCGATTAGGGAGCTCGGGCACATTGACACCGCGGACATGCGCGACAAGTTCGTAAGCTGGATTGCCCGTGGCGAGTATACGATCGACGGCGTTTTCGATTACGGCGGCACGACCGCCCGCGCCTTGCACACCGGCAAAGGAGGCTCCGGCGAGCGCGACAACGGCAACGGATCGCTCATGCGCATCGCGCCCCTAGCGTTCACCGATGCGACAGACGAAGAGGTCAGCAAGGTCTCCGCGATTACGCACGCCCACAGAACGTCGACCGACGCATGCATCATATTTGTCGAGCTGATGAGGGATGTGATGAACGACGTGCTCCCCTCGTGGGCGCTCCATCTGAAAGGCGTGCCTGAGCAGGAGATCAGGTCGGGTGGCTTCGTGCGCGACACGCTTAAGGCAGCCACCTGGTGTTTCGTCAACACTAACAGCTACGAAGATTGCGTGCTTGCCGCCGTCAACCTAGGCGACGACACCGACACCACCGCAGCCGTCGCCGGCGCCCTCGCCGGCACGGCATACGGTCTCAAAGCCATCCCACAGGAGTGGATCGACACTCTGCGCGGCAAAGAGCTGATTGAGAGCTGCCTGTTTTAAGGCGCCATTCAAGAAATAAGGCAGGAGGCATCATGGAGAGGAAGATCGCAATTATAGACGAGTTCCAAGTGGACGAAAACGGAATTCCGCTATTTCCAGTAGGACTGAAGGAGGAAACCAGCCTCTATGTCCTCCCCGACGGGCGTTACCTCCCCTGCGGGGTCTACAGGACCGCGGACGGCGGTTCGATCATTTATGAGCCATCCGAACTAAGCTTCTTCGGGCAGATGCTTGCTCAATTCAAAGAGAACTAGAGGCTTGATTGCCCGTTAGATCGACACTGCTCCAAGCCATGGGGCGGGTAGGATGTCTCCCGCCGCGGCCTGTGAGGTAGAATTACGACTGCCGCGGAATCCGCCTGCGGGCAACGCTCCGATCTCCGATTGGGGTGAAGCCTATGAACTTGTTTCTTGAAATCCTGCGCCTCTCGATGTATGTAACCGGCATCGTCCGGAACCTCTACTCGATCTGGCGGGAATATAAGCAGTAACGGATAGCGAAGGGAGTCATGCAAAGGGCCGGTCGCACCCGGCCCTTTAGACGATAGTACCTGCGTTGCCCGCGCTTCCAAAGTTGACCGACTGAGGAGCGGGTTCCGCGGCACATCCTGATTTTACCCAGTGGCAAGGCTCTTTTACAGCCGTTCCACCGTTTATTTACATCTGCCATCACGGGCGGGATGTTGCGCACTCTCGCGAGCCAACCGGCACCACTCCCCTACTTCCCAAAGATCGCAGCGAACAATCCCTTGCGCTTGGGTTTTTCTTCTCGGTAGGAACCCTCGGCAGCCGCTGCCACCTGACGTGGCTGCTCGTCGCCTCCACGGCGCACAATTTGGTACAGGAATGGCGATTTGATGTATTTGACCTCGACGGGCGTGGCGTGAACGGTGCTTTCGCCGGACAGATGCAGGCTCGGATTGAGCGGCGCCACAATATGCGTCTCGCGCTTGTCGCTAAACACCACCGCCGCCGCACGGCCCGTCTGGCCGTTCACGGCAATGCGCACCTGCTCGCCATTACGTCCATCCGACGCGGGACGATCGACAAAGTAGACCGGCACCATAACCAGGCCGTCCTTGTGCTTGCGGGCCTTGCGCGCCCAGGTGCGTATGCTCTTTTTATTGAGCCCCAGCACCGCCTCGGCATCGTTGCCAACAATGTCGAGCGCCAGCTTGTCAATGACCACCTGGTCCTTGGTGGACGCATCGACGGAGACAACGCGGAAGTCGCCTTCCTGCATGGCCGGGTCGAACGACCCAACCTTGGCAAAGTCCCATGGCTCCAGAATGCCCATAAGGCGAACGTCCAGGTAGTTTGCCCTGGGATATGCCCAGTCGAGCACCTCGTAGTACACCAGGGTCTCCTTGCTCAGGCCCTTGCCCGGGAAGGACGCCATCATGCGCAGGTCCGCGAGCGCCATGGGGAAGTAGAAGAGCATCATGTCGTTTTGAATCGCGTCTTCCACATCGTGACCGGCAAAGGCGTCTGGATATCGGCGCACCAGCTCAAGCGCATTGGCGCGCGCCTGCTGCGGCGTTATCTCGCAGGGAATACCCTGCTCGGGCACATATTCCGCACCAACGCCCATGGTCAGGCGCTTGCTAAACGTCCCCGGCTTGAGCAGGTCGGCGACACCGATCTTATTGCCGCAGGACGGGCACTCAAACACGCGCTGGGTCGACTCGCCCTCAAAGGACGCTCCGCAGAAGGGACAGGGGATGCTCACGTGCGTGGCCTCTTGGAACTCCTGGGCCGTGCCGCGGTCTTCCCACAGCAGATGCTCCAGAACCGACTGATTGCGCCAGTGCTCATTAAAGAAATACCAGTCGGGGTCCACCGGGCGCTCGAGCTGCGACACATGCGTGAGCTTAAGCAGCCCATCGACAACCGTCAGTGGCGTATGGCGAATGCCCAGGGCGCTCTTGGGCTCCCCCGCATCGGCCTGCCACGGAACGACCGTGCCGCAATAGGCGCACTCAAAGCTGCGTTTAGCCTGGTGTGAGTACATAGGGCCGCCGCAGTTTTGGCATTTAATGGCAAACATCTCGTCCATGAATACGTCCTCCTTTGCACTGGGGCTGTCGACATTAAGTATGTCGGGCAGGTAAGCACGTGCCCATACCCATGTGGCCCAAAATCGAGCACCCAGGCAGACGAGAAGGCTCGCTCGTTAGCACCGGCAGACTATTGCTGCATTTTCTGAGCATCGGTGCACGGCGCCCCCGCGCGAGCTACACTATCCCCTTAAACATGATTGTGAGGACGACCGCTATGCTATTTGTAAATCGGCTGGTACATACGCTTGTTCCCGGCAGCGAGGGCGAGCCGGTCGATACCTCCCGCCGCACCAACGCGGGCTTCGCCGCAAGCCTCATCTGCATTGGCCTCAACATCACCTTGTGCCTGGCCAAGGGCATCGCGGGCCTGCTCGCTGGCTCCGTCTCCCTCATCGCCGACGCTTTCAACAACCTCTCCGATGCCTCGAGCAACATCGTGAGCCTGCTCGGGTTCCGCCTCGCCAGCCGCCCGGCAGACGAAGGCCACCCCTATGGCCACGGCCGCTACGAGTACCTCGCCGGCTTGTTTGTCGCCGTCCTGGTTTGCGCCGTCGGCATCAACCTGATCCTCGAGTCGGTCACCAAGATCATCAAGCCTTCCCCCACCGCTTACACGCTCGTTTCCCTTGCGGCACTGGCTACATCCATGCTCGTTAAGCTCTGGATGGCCGCATTCAACCGCGCGCTGGGCAACCGTATCGATTCCGAAACACTCATTGCCACAGCACAGGACTCCAAAAACGACGTCATCACCTCGGGCTCGGTCTTGGTGGCGGCGCTTATTTCGCAGACGACCGGCTTTGACCTCGATGGCTGGGCAGGCCTGGGTGTGGGCATCTTCATCTGCATCAGCGGCATGGGCCTAGTGCGCGACGCCATCAGCCCGTTGCTGGGGCAAGCGCCCGACCCCAAGCTCGTCCAGGCAATCCGCGACAAGATCATGTCCTATCCGCAGGTCTTGGGCACACACGACCTGATGGTGCACGACTACGGCCCCGGTCGTCAGTTTGCCAGCGCTCACGTGGAGATGCCCGGCGAGGGCGACGCATTTGAGCACCACGAGATCCTGGACACCATCGAGCACGACATCAAGCGCCAGATGGGCATTGGCATCACGCTGCACTGCGACCCCATCGCGACAACCGGCGATGATTTGCGCGGCTGGGTCAAGCGCGGCGTTATGCAGATCGACCCCGCGCTCTCCATCCACGACCTGCACGAGCACGACGGGTTCGTTTCGTTTGACCTGGTGCGCCCCGACGGCTTTGACATA
>CAKXKM010000003.1:39175-47398 GCA_934876235.1 Collinsella sp. AF02-46-1
CGTGCACGAGCGCCGACCCAATGCCTCATGCGTCGTTACGTTTGACTCGGGCTTTAGCTCGCCCGACCGTCCGGCTGAACAGCTGTAGCCCGCTTAACAGCTAGTTTCCCTGCGCGCCCGAGATGCCGTTTTGCAGTGCATTCCAGGCACCCGTCGCCATGTCGCCCAAGTTCTGCGCGGTGTCGCCCAGGTTTTGTGCCGTATCGCCCAGCTCTTGCGCCTTGTCTCCCAACTCCTGTGCCTTGTTGCTCAAGTCCTCCAGCGTATTGGAACTCGAGCTGTCGGTACCGCTTTGGCCGTCGGGCGAGTTGCCCGAGCTATTCTTGTGCGTGAGTTGAATTTCGAGGTTGCCGCTGTCGTTATAGTAAGCAGAAGTAACGACCCAGTTGGCATCGATGACGGGCGTTGAGCCATCATCAGTCAGGACCACGGCATTCGAAAGATTGGCGCCGCGCGACTTGAGAAGTTTCTTGGCGTTGGACCAGTACTGCCCCGGGATATCGCTCAGATCGACGGTGCTAGACGAGGCGGACTCGGTTTGCTCGGCAGCGGTATCAGCCGTTGAACTCCCTCGCTTGTTGAGCATGCCCGACACAATGGCAAACACAACCGACAGCGCAAAGAAGATCGCCAGCACGATGAGGATCTTCTTGATCACGCTCGACGAACGCGACGGCTTCTTCTCCTCGTCCTCGCCATATTGCGGAATCGACTTGGGGTACTCGCGATACGGCTCGCGCGACTCGTAGCGAGACTGCGCCGTGCGAGGCATATACGTCGTCTGCTGAGGCTGCGGAATGGGATTTTGCGGCAGGTCATCATAGGGATTCGGCGTCGAGGCGGCATAAGAATCCTGCGGCGCGTAATCAAACGGGTCCGGAGCTGCGTTGCCATAGGGGCCTTGCGAAGATACGGCATAAGAATCCCGCGCTGTGTCGCCATAGCCCATAACCCGGGTTGGCTCGGCAGAAGGCTGCGTCGCGGCGGGGTCGGTATAACCGGGGTTGGGAACAACGCGGGTCGCATCGGCGCTATCGCCAGCCTGCGCGGAACCGTAGCCGCCCATCACGGTTGTCTTGTCCTGATCCATGCAACGATTCCTTTCCGTCACCCGTAAGCATCAAGTTATCCATGCATTCTACCCGCGCAAAAGCCCGTGACGGACAGAGCCCGTCCATATCTACAAGACAAGCGCGGCTAGAAAACAAAAGCCCCGCCGGGCCTTGGTAGGCGCGACGGGGCGGGCAAGCAGCTATGGGCAACAAGCTTAGAACAGGCCGGTGATGTTGCCGTCGTTGTCGACGTCGATGTTCTCAGCCGCGGGGACCTTGGGCAGGCCCGGCATGGTCAGAACACTGCCGGTCAGTGCGACCACAAAGTGGGCACCGGCGGAAACCTTGAGCTCACGCACCGTGATGCGGAAGTTCTCGGGAGCGCCCAGGGCCTTGGCGTTGTCGCTAAAGCTGTACTGCGTCTTGGCCACGCACACCGGCAGGTTGCCAAAGCCGTTCTCGCGCAGCTCGGCGAGCTGGCGCTTGGCGGCCGGCGTAAAGTCAACGCCATCGGCGCGGTAGACCTTGGTGGCAATGGCCTCAAGAGCGTCGGCGACATCGGCGCCGTCCTCATAGGCAAACTTGAGCTCGCTCGGCTGCTCAATCAGACGCATGACCTCATCGGCAAGCTCGAGCGCGCCCTCGCCGCCCTTGGCCCAGACCTCGGAAAGCTTAACGTTGACGCCGAGCTTCTGGCACTCGGACTCGATGAGCGCAAGCTCAGCCTCGGTGTCCGTCGGGAAGCGGTTGATGGCGACCACACAGGGCAGACCATAAACGTTCTGGATGTTGTCGACGTGACGCAGCAGGTTGGGCATGCCGGCCTTGAGTGCCTCGAGGTTCTCCTCGTTGAGGTCGGCCTTGGCGACGCCACCGTTGTACTTCAGCGCACGAGCGGTCGCGACGATCACGACGGCGCTGGGGCGAACGCCCGTCATGCGGCACTTGATGTCGAGGAACTTCTCGGCACCCAGATCGGCACCGAAGCCGGCCTCGGTAATGGCGACATCGCCAAAGCGCATCGCCATACGCGTGGCCATGATGGAGTTGCAGCCGTGGGCAATATTGGCGAAGGGACCGCCGTGGACAAACGCGGGCGTACCCTCGAGCGTCTGCACCAGATTGGGCTTGAGCGCATCCTTGAGCAGGGCCGCCATGGCACCCTGAGCCTTAAGGTCACGGGCGCGAACGGGCTCGCCGGCATAGCTGTAGCCGACAACAATCTCGCCCAGGCGCTCCTTGAGGTCATTGATGCTCGTGGACAGGCACAGGATTGCCATGACCTCGGAGGCGACGGTGATATCGAAGCCGTCCTCGCGCGGCACGCCCTGGGCCTTGCCGCCAATACCGTCGATGACATGGCGCAGCTGACGGTCGTTCATGTCGACGACGCGCTTCCAGGTGATGCGCTTAACATCGATACCGAGCTGGTTGCCCTGCTGAATATGGTTGTCGAGCATGGCGGCCAGCAGGTTGTTAGCGGCACCGATAGCGTGGAAGTCACCGGTAAAGTGCAGGTTGATGTCCTCCATGGGGATGACCTGCGCCCAACCGCCGCCGGCGGCACCGCCCTTGACGCCAAAGACGGGACCGAGCGAAGGCTCACGCAGGGCCACAGCACTCTTGACGCCGCGACGGCGCAGGCCATCGGCCAGACCGATGGTCGTGGTGGTCTTACCCTCGCCCGCAGGCGTGGGGTTGATGGCGGTCACGAGGACGAGCTTGGCCTGGTGATCAGTTGGCTCATTAAGCAGAGAGTAGTCGACCTTAGCCTTGTCGAAGCCGTACGGAATCAGGTGCTTTACGTCGACACCGGCGTTCTTGGCCACCTCGGTAATGGGCAGCGGTGTGACGGAACGTGCAATTTCGATGTCAGTAGGCATGGACGGTCCTTTCGTTACCGGATGAGAAAAAGACCAATTCAGCATAGCACGGGCGCGCAATAGTAAAACGCCCATAACCGATGAACGGCGATATGTTTACCCGATGCCCGGCGATAGCCCAACAGCCCGCCAAAACAAAGCGCCCTAAACGGTAGGTTCAATCCCCAGGTGCTCAAAGGTGCGAAGGGTTGCCTGACGGCCCTGCGGCGTACGAATCATCAACCCGCACTGCAGCAAATAGGGCTCATAGACATCCTCGAGCGTGCCCGGGTCCTCGCCCACCGCGCTGGCAAGGGTCGTAAGTCCCACGGCACGACCGGAGAACGTCTTGGCAAGCGTCTCCAAGATACGAATATCCATCCAGTCCAGGCCGAGCTCGTCGATCTCGAAGAACTCGAGCGCCTGACGGCAAATATCGAGCTCGATGGGGCCGTTGCCACGCACCTGCGCATAGTCGCGCACGCGCTTGAGCAAACGATTAGCCAAGCGCGGCGTGCCACGCGAGCGTGAGCCGATCTCGAGCGCGCTCGGATGGTCTATTGTCACACCCAGGATGGACGCCGAGCGCGTCACAATCTGCGCGAGTTCTTCGACCGTGTAGTAATCCAGGCGATATGAAATGCCAAAGCGGTCGCGCAGCGGGCCAGTCAGCATACCCGAGCGGGTCGTTGCCGCCACCAGCGTAAACTTGGGGATATCCAGGCGAATCGATCGTGCGGCCGGGCCTTTACCGATCACGATATCGAGGGCAAAGTCCTCCATCGCGGGGTACAGGACCTCCTCGACCGAACGGTTGAGGCGGTGGATCTCGTCAATAAACAGCACATCACCCGGCTGCAGGTTGGTAAGGATAGCCGCCAGGTCACCGGTGCGCGCGATGGCAGGGCCACTCGTGGTCTTGATCTGAGCGCCCAGCTCGTTGGCGATAACGGTGGCCAGCGTGGTCTTGCCCAGGCCCGGAGGACCCGAGAAGATCACGTGGTCGAGCGTCTCGCCACGGCTCTGCGCCGCTTCGATCAACACGCGCAGGCTCTGCTTGATGTGCTCCTGGCCACAGTAGTCGTCCAGGCGCTGGGGGCGCAAAGTGCGGTCGACATCGAGGTCCTCGGCCGTCAGCTCCGAGCCCACCATGCGCTCGCCGTGCGCCATGGATGCCGCCGGCGAGTTGCCGGGCGTCGCCCACAGGTCCTGAGAGTCATCGGCTTCCCACATCACGCATCCATTCCGAGTCGCTTAAGCGCCGCGCCGAGCAGATCCTCGACACGCATATTCTGCCCATCATACCCGCTCAGGGCAACATCGGTCTCCTGCGGGCTAAAGCCCATGGAAAGGAGCGCCGCACGGGCGTCATCGATGGCCGAGGGAGCGGCAGCGGGCACGGGCATCGCAACCTGGCCGGGAATCACGTCGACCGGCACAAAGCCCTTGTCCTTGGCAAAGGTGCTCTTGAGCTCCAGGATCAGACGCTGAGCTGTCTTTTTGCCCACACCGGGCACCTTGGCCATGCCCTTGTCGTCCTCGGCCATCACCAGCGAATACAATTGCCCCACGGTATAGGTGGAAAGCACGGCGAGCGCCAAGCGCGGGCCAACGCCCGAGACAGACACGAGCCGATCGAACATCGTGCGCTCATCCTTAGAGGAAAAACCGAAAAGTGTCATGGCGTCCTCGCGCACCTGCATACGCGTGTAGAGGCGGACCTCGCCGCCGGGCGTCGGCAACGTGGCCGCAGTGCTGCCCGAGATGCCGAGCTCAAAGCCAACGCCCGACACATCGACGACAGCAGAGCTCATCGTGGCCTCGACAAGCGTTCCGTGGAGCTGGGAGATCATCAGTATCCGGTTCCTCTCTGTTGATAGAACTCGCCGCCGGTAAGCGCCCGGGTACGGCTGAGGTTAACGTGGCAGATGGCGCAGGCCAGGGCATCGGCGGCATGGTCGGGATGCGGGTCGTGATCGAGCTGCGTGAGCGTGCGCACCATGTAGGCGACCTGCCGCTTATCTGCGGCACCGGTACCCACCACAGCCTGCTTGATCTGCATAGGCGTGTACTCGCCGATCTCGAGCGCGCACTCCGAAAGCGCCACGAGCGCGGCACCGCGGGCATGTGCCGTGGGGATTGCCGAGCGGACATTAGCGCCAAAGTAGATGCTCTCGATGGCAGCGGTATCGGGTCGATAACGCTCCACGACACCCTTGAGGTCGCGGGCGATATGCGACAGGCGCACCGCGAGCGGACTGCCTGCGCTGGTCTCGATGCAGCCATAGGCACGGCAGCGAACCTCGCCACGCCGCTCCTCGATAATCCCCCAACCCGTATGAGCCAAACCGGGGTCGATGCCCAAAATAACCAAGCCAACCTCCCCTCGTCTTTTACCAAGCGCAAGGCAAGGCCCCGCGCACTACTCACGAACGTCTGTTCTAGAATAACACAACGGGGTCAAGATGCTTAGTTGAAGTATCGGGGTTGAGAGCGAATCCCATCCCCAGTTTAGTTCTGCGAGAAGAATGGGAACTGTCGGGGATCAACCGACGGATGCGGCATCGGGCCACCCTGGGGCCCACCCTGCGGGCCACCCTGGCCGCCCATCATCTTATCGATGGCGTCCTGAACCTCGCCCTCGAACTTTTTCATTCCCTCGTGTAAACGACGCTGACCGTCTTCAGAGCGCAACTCCTCCATTTGTTCGGGCGAAATACCCAGTAGCTCGCCCAGCACGCCCATCATCTCGTTTCGCACGCGCTCACTAGTATCCTCGTCAGCAAAACGGCGCACCTCGGCGCGCGCCAGCAAATCGACCGTCATACGCTCCTTGCCGTTAAGCCCCAGGTCGGACCACGCGAGCATGTACGGCCAGGAGCGCTCGGCAAACGAACGGGACGAAACGATCGGCGCCGTCGGCAACATGCGGCGGGCAGCCTCGCCCTGACGCACGAGCATCAGCAGCAGCGAGCAGGCCTCAGGCTTGCCAGCGGCCATCGGGATGTCGTCGAAAGATCGATTGCGGTCCACGTGCGCCTCAAGCGCGCCATCGATCTCACCCGGCTCGGCCCCGCCGAGCAGCTGTGCCGCGCGGTCGAGCATATCGACCGGACCGTCGAGCGTCGAGAGCGCCTGCGCCAGCACGCGCTCCATACAATCTTCCACCGCGTTGAGCGTCACGAGCTCTTGGGGCACCACGGCAGACGCGCGGTTGCGCACACGCGCCACAAACTCAAGCGTCGACAGGTACACATCGCCAAAGGGCGCGTAATCGCCCTGGTAGCCGCCGCAAAGCGCCGGCGCCGCCAGCGCGTACTCGGTTTTGGACAGCGGACTCAACGCCATCGCACCCAGCTCGAGCGCCGTATCCTCCAGCATGAGGCCCAGCGTGCGAGAGCGCAGGCGCTCGGCGTCGCCCGCCGACACATCGCGGTCGAGCACGCGCGCGGCATCCGGCGCATCGCGCTCAACCGTGCGAATATGCAGGCGCTCGGCAATGGCGCGAACGGCGGCACAGCGAGCAGCCTCGGCCTCCTCCTGCGCCGGCGTAAAGATGCGGTTGCGCCCCAGCACCAGGCCAATCACATTACGTGGGCCCAGAGCGTCGACGGCCAGCGCCGCCAGCAGGGACGACGGCAAGTCGCCCTCGAGTGCCACCACGGCGCGCGACGCACCGTGGGCCCGGGCGTTGTCGCGCACGGCAAGCACCAGCGCCTGCCACAGCCACTCCTCGGAACGGAACTCGGGCAGTTCGTGATCTTCCAGGGCATCGAGCATCACGCCGCGCTGAATCTCCTGAACCAGCAGGCTCTCCTCAAAACACGGCGCCTGGGCCACCACGCGACCGCAGTCGTCGAGCACAAACGAACCGCCGGTATACACCGACTCGTCATAGGCACCGACCGGCGCCATGCAGGCAAACCACACGCTGCGCTTGGATGCGATCTTGCGGTAGGCGCCGCTGCGAACGGCGGCAATGGCAGTAGTCTCGCGGTCGGTCATGTCAAACGCGTTGAATTGGAAATACGCAATGAGGTCAACACCGGTCGGCAACATCTCGAGCTCGCGGTCCAAGTCAAAAATCACGGCGATGCGCACGCCGTCCACGTCGAACACCGGCGGCGCCCAACGCGTGTCGTTGTTCTCGCCACGCTGCAGGGCAATGCTCGAACGCGCCGGCACCACATGACCGTCCTTGAGCATCATGTAGTCGAGCAGCGGCTGACCCTCAAACGAAACCGCCGCGGGCACGATGCAGATCATATCGAGCTCTTGGATACGCTCGGCGACGCCGGTCAAGCCGGCAAGCATGTCGTGCTCAAAGTCGGCAGCGCCCACCAGGCCGCCGGGCAGGGCCCCCATAAAGAGCGGAGCCGGCACGCACAGCACGCGCGCACCGCGCTCGTGGGCCAGGCGCGCCTGGTCCTCGATGCGACCGCAGATACCCTCAATATCACCCAGGCGCATATCGATCTGTGCAAGTGCGAGCTTCATGGCTCAGCCCTTTCCGTCGTAAACCGTCGCTATCGCAGTAAAAGCGCCGGCCGCATGATGCAGTCGGCGCTCGCATGTGCATATGCTAGCTATGATACCCCGAGCGGGGGCGCGCTCCTAGAACGTCGCGAACCACAGCCCGTGCAGGTTGCAATAGGCATAGACGGTACCGGTCTTGGAACCGCCGGCAAAAAACGTCGCAGGCTTCATGCCGGGCTGGAGGTAATGGACCTCCAGACGGCCCTCGGCCTCAAGGGCGATCCACTCGATGTAGTGCTCGGGCACCATAGGATGCTCGACCGAGCCCACGCGTGCGCGGATCACGTGACCGTCGCGCTCGCTCTCAACGACGGGCACGTGCTTCTCGTGCGCCGCGTCCTCGGTGTTCGCGGTCAGCTCCGTGCAGCCGGCAGGGGTTGCAACGTCGTTGCCAAGGGCGGCAATGAGCTTGCCGTCGGGGTCCTTAAAGAATTTCGCCATGATGTTCTCCTTTGCTGATGTGCCGATGTTCTCGATGCTTCTTATGCCCAAAGGCGCGCGAACCATCCACGGCATCGCAAATGAACACATAACGAGCGAGGCTAACGCCCGTCGCCGCCGAGCAGCGCCAGAACATCTTCGCGGGTAAACAGCGCCGAGGAAATGCCGTCGCCGCCGAGCACGCTGTTGACCAGGTCGCGCTTGGACTCCTGCATCTGCATAATGCGCTCCTCGATCGTGTCCTTGGCGATGAGCTTGTACACGGTCACGGTATGTTGCTGGCCAATACGATGCGCGCGGTCGGTCGCTTGGTCCTGCGCCGCCACGTTCCA
>CAKXKM010000003.1:47408-63779 GCA_934876235.1 Collinsella sp. AF02-46-1
CCGCCCGCCTTGAGCGAAATCAAAAAGACCGGAACCTCGCCCGCTTGGAACTGCACGACCATCTTGGCGCGGCTCTCCTTAGACGAAGCGCCCGTGAGCTTAAGGAAGGCGATGTCCTCCTTGGCCAAGCGCTTGCCGATGATATCGAGCATGCCCGTAAACTGGCTGAACAACAGGATGCGATGCCCGCCGTCGAGTGCGCCGTGCACGAGCTCCATGCACGTATCGAGCTTGGCGCTCCCCGCCTTGTAATCCTCGTAGTGTAGACGCGGGTCGCAGCAGATCTGGCGCAGCTTGGTGAGCTCGGCGAGCACCTTGAGTTTGTCCTTCTTAAACTCCCCAGCCTCGCGGTGCTGCACCTGCTGGGCGATGCGGTCCTGGTTGGCCAGGTAGAGCTTGCGCTGCTCGCCGGTGAGCTGTGCCATGACGGTGTCCTCGATCTTTTCGGGTAGATCGGCCACCACGTCTTCCTTTACGCGGCGTAGCACAAACGGCGACACGAGCGCCTGCAGGCGAGCGGCACTGTCACCCTCGGCGTGCTCGACCGGGCTCTCAAAGCGCTTGGCAAACGACTCGCGCGTCCCCAAAAGGCCCGGCATCAAAAAGTCAAAGATGCTCCAGAGCTCGGACAGGCGGTTTTCGATAGGCGTGCCCGTCAGGGCAAAGCGCACGCCGGCAGGCAGGCGCTTGGCGGCGCGCGCCACCTGCGTGAGCGGATTTTTAATGTACTGGGCCTCATCGAGCACCACGCGGGCAAAATCCTGCTCGACGTACTCGTCGATATCGCGGCGCATAAGGTCATACGACGTCACGACCACGTTATGCTCGGCCACGCCGGCAATCTGTACGCGACGCTGCGCCTTGGCGCCCACGATGGCGCACACATCGAGCGAGGGCGCAAAGCGCTCCAGCTCGGCAGTCCAGTTGTACACGAGTGAGGCCGGGCATACCACGAGCGTGGGCTTGGTGTCCCCCGCCTCCACACGCGCCAGGATATGCGCGATCATCTGGAGCGTTTTGCCCAGGCCCATGTCGTCGGCCAAGATGCCGCCAAGGCCCAGGTGTTCGAGCGAGCCGAGCCACTGGTATCCGTCGACCTGGTAGCCACGCAGCGTGGCCTTGAGCGATGCCGGCACCGAAAAGTCCATCTTGCCGAGCGTGTCCAGGCGCTCGACGGTGCGGCGGAACGCGGCGTCGCGATCGGCCTCGAGCGCCGGCGTGCGCGCGAGCATGCTATCGACAAAAAGGGTGCTCGACGCGGGAAGCGACACGCCGTCGAGCAGGTCGACGGCATCGACACCCAGATCTTCGGCAAGGCCAAACGCGGCGCGGGCACCCTCGTCCAGGCGTACAATGTCGCCGGACGTCAGGCGCGCAAACGTCTGGTGGCGCTTGTACGAGTCCAGATAGATGGCAAGGTCCGCGGCCGAAAGCCCGCTCGCGCCCAGCTCGACATCGAGCAAGTTACTCTTGACGGTCGCACGCACCGAAAGCTTGGGCGCAGGGCGCACCGAGATCTGGCGCAGACGATCGCTGAGCATGACCTCTCCCAGCTCGGACAGGGCAGACAGGCCCTCGGTCAGCAAGTGGAACAGGCTCTCGTCATCGCGTTCCTCAAACGCCAGACCGCCCTCGTAGAAATCGAAGTACAGGGCCGCCGTATCCATAACGCGAAACTCCGCCACCTCGTCGCGGGGCGGCACACCGGGGCGCTGCTCTTCGAAGGGGCTGCCCGGAGCGCCCAGGCTAAAGAGATCCGCCGACCAATCGCCGTAGGTAACCGTAATTTTGCAGGTCACGAGCCCATCGTCGACACCGATCGCCATAGCAAAGCTCGGCTCGGGTGCCACGGTATCGAGCGCGGCGGGCGCGGTGAGGTCGGTGTAGTCGCGCAAAATGGGCAGCGCCATACGGCAGAACTCACCCACCTGCTCGGCGGCAATATGGGCGGGCGTGCGGCACGGCAGCAAGCGCGACAAAAAAGGTGCGGCATGCTGAGCAAATGCAGCGTCGGTACGGCGCGCGCGGCGCGTGTCAACCAAGTAGGCGGCATCGCCCGACGCAAAGCAGTACATATCGGCGGGCAGGCGCAGGTCATAGCTACCACCAGCCGCCGGCGCGATTTTGGCGGCAAGCAGCGGTGGGCGCTTAGCGGATGCCTCGTCCTCCCCTTGCGGAGACAGCTCAACCGCCACGTCGTAGGTGCGATGCGTCGTCATCCCCCGCGACCAGGCGGGCTCAAAGGAGATGGTCTGGCCGCGCAGCAGGTCCAGCACATATACGATGCTATGCTCGGACAGCGGCAACTGACGCTCGGCAACAAAACCACTGCGGGCAAAGTCGTACGACGCTGAACGCGAGCTTGTGATGTCATCGAGATAGGCAACTGTCGTCGCAACAAGGTTGAGCAGCTTTGCCGATGTTTCGTCAAAGGCCTCAGGTGAATGGACAAACGTGAGCTTCTTGCCATAGGAGAACGTGCCGCCGCGCACGTAGGCATCGGCCATGCCGTCGATGTCCTTGACCACGTAGGAGACCGATCCACAGCGAATGCGGAACTCGAGCGCCCAGCTAAAGCGGTCAGCGAACAGCGGATTGTAGTACGGCGCCAACGAGGGCTCCAACGCCGCTTTGGGGGCGTCGGGATCAACGGCACCGGCAAGCTTGCGGCGCATGCTCGCCAGCTCATCCATGCGCGCGTCCGAAAGATCGGAAAGCGCCGCCACAAGGCTCGGGCTCGTGGGGACGGGCGCCGGAAAGGGAAAGTTGGGGTTGACGGCCGGCGCGGCGGACGCGGCACGCGCGGGCTGTTTCGGCTGCGCCGTAAACGTGCGAACCGGCGTGCGCAGCCCCTCAACAGGCTCAATGCCGCTGGCGTCCAGGTATGTCAGCGCTGTGGCGATGGCGTGTTTGCACATACCGGGATAGCGGTATGCGGCGGGGCAGTCGCAGTCGTAGTCGATAACCTCGTGCTCGTCCATGTCGAGCGCCACGTGCGTCTTGTACAGGTCACCGCGCGAGCCGCGCACCGTGCCCTCGACCGTCACGTTTTTGGAGAAGCGCGAGCCGCTGTCCTCGATCGACAGCACGGCACCGTTGAGCATGAGCGAACGCCCCTTCATAAAGGTGCCGCTCAACGCCGCCTCCTTACGAAGCGCCTGCGCAAACGTCCCCTGCGCCATCACTTCCTCCAATCTCGCGCGGACCAGCAAGGTCGCCCTTAGATCACCGTCACGCGGCCCTGGTTGCCGACGATGGCCTTTGCCTCTGCCAACAGCGGAATCGAACGCGCGTTGACCTTGGCCGGCACCTCGGCACGTAGCACGCGCCCGTCCACCTGCTCGATAAAGATCTCCACGCGGTCGCCGCCCGGGTTGGCGGTAAGCACCGTGGCGAGACGCGCCATATTGCCCTGGCTAAAGCGGCTGTTGGGCACCATGACCTCAAACACCTTGGGCTTGTTGCTCTCCTCGTTGAGCTCAAGCGGCACGATCTCCTGCGCGATGATCTGGTCGCCGCGGTCCGAGCGCTCGAGCTTGCCCTTAATGCGCACAAACGCGTCGGACAGCTGCGCGCCGGTCTCGGGATCGACCTCGCCGTACAGGTACCCCTCGGCCTCTTTGTAGGTCTTGGGGAACACCACGACCGTGGCCTCGCCTTCCATGTCCTCGAGCTGCACAATACCCATGGGGTCGCCGTTTTTGGTCACGCGCTTGGACACGCTCGAGACCATGCCAGCCCACCACAGCGCCTTGCCCTCGGGAATCTCCTGGTTGATGGTACCGCCCGTGGGGTTTTGCACCTCGTAGCCGGTATCGATCTGCGAGAACGAGAAGTCGCGTGCCTTGGCTAGTGCATACTCAAACGGGCGCAGCGGGTGGTCCGAGACATAGATGCCCAGAACCTCCTTCTCCTGGCTCAGCTTAAGGTGGCGGTCCCATTCCTGGCCATCCGGATCGGGCACGCTCACCTCAAAGCCCGAGCCCTCAACGTCGCCAAACATATCGAAGAACGACGTCTGGCCGCTCGCGCGATCCTTCTGGCGCTTTACCGCGGCATCGATGATGTTCTCGGGGTTGTTCTTATCCACAAAGTGCATCATCTGGCGACGCGGATACCCCGTGGAGTCGAAGGCGCCTGCCTTGATGAGCGATTCGATCACGCGGCGGTTGGCCTGGCTCGAGTCCACGCGCTCGACAAAGTCGTGCAGCGTCTTAAACGGGCCGCCCGCCTCGCGCTCGGCGATAATCGCCTGCGCCACGCCGGTGCCCACGCCGCGGATGCCGGCCAGACCAAAGCGCACGCCCTCCTTGGTAGCCGTGAACTCGGTACCGGACTCGTTGACATCTGGCGACAGCACGGGGATGCCGTCGTGACGGCATGCCGAGACGTAGTGCACGATCTTGTCGGTCTTGCCCGTATAGGACGTCAGAACGGCCGCCATGTACTCGTGCGGATAGTGCGCCTTGAGCCACGCCGTCTGCATAACCAGGATGGCGTAGCCGGCGGAGTGCGACTTGTTGAAGGCGTAGGACGCGAACTCGAGAACATCGTCCCAAATCTTCTGGGCGACCTCGCGCGTATAGTTGTTCTTGATGGCGCCGTTCATCCAGTGGTCGTAGGTGGTCTCGTCGGAGCCATCCTCCCAGTGGAGCACCGTCGACGTGAGCAGCTTGATCTTTTTCTTAGCCACGGGCTTACGGATACGCGAGTCCGATTCGCCCTTGGAGAAGCCGCACATCTCGACGGAGATGAGCATAACCTGCTCCTGGTAGACCATGGTGCCGTAGGTTTCGCCCAGGATGTCGTCCAGGCGGTCGTCGTAGGAGACCGCCGGCTCCTTGCCGTTCATACGGTTGATGTAGGACGAAACCATGCCGGCGCCCAGCGGGCCCGGGCGGTACAGGGCGATCAATGCTACGACGTGCTTGTACTCGGTGGGCTTCATGTTCTTGATCGTGGCCGTCATGCCGGCGGACTCGACCTGGAAGACGCCGGCGGTGTGGCCGGAACCCATGAGCTTAAAGATCTCGGGGTCGTCAAAGGGAATCTCTTCCTCTTTGATGTCGATGCCGAAGTTCTTTTTGATGTTTGCCTTGGCCTTGGAGATAACAGTCAGCGTGCGCAGGCCCAAGAAGTCCATCTTGAGCAGGCCCATATCGGCAACGGTATGGCCCTCGTACTGGGTAATCTCGACGCCGCCCTTGGTATCGAGCTTAGTGGGCACGTGCTCGTTGACGGGGTCGCGGCAGATCAGAACGGCGCACGCGTGCACGCCCTCGCCACGGGTGAGGCCCTCGATTGAGAGCGCCGTGTCGATGATGCGGCGGGCGTCGTCGTCCTTTTTATAGGCCTCGGCAAAATCGGGGTTAAACAGATCCTCTTTGCCGGGCTGCTTGTCGAGCACCTGCTTGAGCTTGACCTTGGGGTCGCTCGAAACCATCTTGGACAGGCGCTGACCCATGTAGACCGGGTAGTCCAGGACGCGCGCGGCGTCGTTGATGGCCTGCTTGGCCTTAATGGTCGAGTAGGTGATGACGTGGGTGACCTTCTCGGGGCCGTAGAGCTGGCGAACGTGCTCCACGACCTCGAGGCGCCGCTCATCGTCGAAGTCCATATCGATATCGGGCATCTCGGTACGCTGCGGGGACAGGAACCTCTCGAACATCAGGCCGTTCTCGAGCGGGTCGAACGCGGTGATGTTCATGGCGTAGGCGACGATAGCGCCGGCGGCCGAGCCACGGCCGGGGCCGACGCCGATGCCGTTGTCCTTGGCCCATTGCACGTACTCGGCAACGATCAAGAAGTAGGCGGCAAAGCCCTTGTCGCAGATGACTTTGTATTCGTACTCAAAGCGCTCTTTGATGTTGACGCCACCAATCTCGCGCGTGGCCCAGTCGTCGCCGTAGTGCTGGCGCAGGCCCTTCTCGCACTCGCGGCGGAACTGGCTCTCGTGCGTCTCGCCGGGATCGAGCAGCGGGAAGCGCGGCAGGATGATGGAGTCCCAGTCCAGCTCTACGTAGCACTTGTCGGCGATCTCGAGCGTGTTGTCGCAGGCCTCGGGGCAATACGGGAACATCGCCCGCATCTCCTCCTCGGTCTTCATATAAAACTCCGAGCCGGTCATGCGCATGCGGTTGGGGTCGTCGACCTTGGCGTTCATGCCAATGCACATGATGACGTCCTGCACCGGCGCGTCCTCGCGGCGCAGGTAGTGGAAGTCGTTGGTGGCAATGACTTTGACGCCCACCTGCTTGGCGATATCGATGAGCGTGCGGTCCATCTGCTCGTCGGTCAGGCCGTTGTCGGTGGTGATGCCGTGTTCCTGGATCTCGATATAAAAGTCGCCGGGTTCGAAGGTATCGCGGAAGGTCTCGGCCCACTTGATGGCGCCCTCCATGTCACCGCGGTCGATGTATTTGGGAATGATGCCCGCGATGCAGGCGCTCGTGCAGATCATGCCCTTGGCATGGCGGCGCAGGTTGTCGAGCGTCACGCGGGGCTTGTAGTAAAAGCCCTGCACGGCGGCCTCGGAAACCGTCTGCATCAGGTTGACGTAGCCCTTCTCGTTCTGGGCGAAGAGCACCATGTGGTAGAGCTCGGGCTTGCGGTCGCGCGCGAGGGTCTCGTCGGGGGTGAAATACACCTCGCAACCGAAGATGGGCTTGATGACCAGCGGCGGCTTGAGCTCGTCGATATTGCCCTTCTCGTCCCACATAGCCATGTCCTTAACGTACTGGGCATGCTCGCGCGGGTTTTCCTCGGGGTCGGGCTCCACCAGCTCGTCGCGGCGGTCCTTTTCCAAGAAGGCCTTGTCGTGGCTCCAGGTTTTGTACTCGGGCGTGTTGTGGTTAACGGCGTCGCAGGCCAGCGCCAAGTCGGGCACGCCATACATGTAGCCGTGATCGGTAATGGCCACGGCAGGCATGCCAAGCTCAACGGCACGGTTGACCATATCCTGGATACGGGTTGCGCCGTCGAGCATGGAGAAAACAGTGTGATTGTGCAGATGGACGAATGCCATGTGATGAGCTCCGATGCGGGTTCGTGTTCTGACTGAACGATTTTACCGCACGGCGCGGACGGCACCCGAACCTAGCCAAACCCACACGGCTCCTCACGCAGTTGCGGTGAAATGCGGACTGTTTGGCGGCTTTTTTGGCCAAAACAGTCCGTATTCCACCGCAAGTTATTGAGGGCTAGAGGCTGTAGGTGACCACCTGAGGCTCGCACGGGTTGGCGGGGTCGACCTGCTCCGCGCGGACGAACTTGACGGTCACGGCCTCAAAGCCCGCCTTGTGCAGAACATCGGCGTAGACGCGGGCCTGCAGGGCGTGCTTCTCCCGCAGCTGTTCCGGCGTCTCGTCCGGTGTGCCGCCCGTCTTGTAGTCGATGACCAGCGCGCGTGACGAATCCGCCGGGTTCGTCGCCAAGGCGTCGATGGCGCCCTCGGCATATGCACCGTAGCGGGCGATGTCCTCGTCCTCGCAGCCCAGCGAGAAGAACGGCACCTCGGCACGGATGCACGGCCAGGCAAGCAGCTCGGCACGGACCGCCGACTTGAGCCAGCGGTCCAGGGCAACGTCGAAGCGTTCGCGCTGCTCCGGCGTCAGGCACCACAGGCGCGCCAGCGCATCGGCACGCTCAGCGGGCAGCGCATCGGCACCCATCTCGATCAGCCACTGGCAGGCGGCATGGAACGCCGAGCCCAGCGCCATGGGGTTGCCGGCGGGCTCAACGGCGGCCACGCCTGCATCCGTCATCTCGGAACCATCCGACTCCGCATCATCGCCGGCCTCGTCCATGGGCGTGTGTGCCTCGGCGGCACGGTCCTCGGACTCGGCATGCAGCGCCGCGGCAATTGACGAGTAGCTGTACGAATCGCGCGCCGGATACGGGCAGGCGCCCATGCGCACGCCCACCGTCTGGGGATACACGAGCTCAAACGCATCGGGCTCGGGGTCGGCAGGGCCGGGAACGGCGGCGCGGGCATCCGCACCGGCGCCCTCCGGCTCCGCATCGCCGCGGACAAGCCTGCCCTCGGCATCCAGCGAAGCGTTGGCCTCAAACGCCTGCTCGCCAAAGGTAAAGTCCGAAAGCGAAATGAGCTCGTAGTCGCCCGGCTTGGAGTTGTCGAACACCAGGCGGTCGGCATCGAGCTGCGGCATGTCCAGAGCGTCGGTAGGCAGAATACGACGCAGCACGTCATAGGTCAGATCGGTCTCGACGTCGAAGGTCGGCGCGCACAGCTTGCCGCGGCTCACGCCGGCATCCATCGCCAGAATGACCAGCTCTCGCGCACGCGTCATGGCGACATAGAGCAAGCGAGCCCGCTCCTCGAGCGAAAGCTGCAGGTCGTCGTTACGCAGGCGGGCAAATGCCTCGGCGGGAGAGCCCGTCGCACAGACGTCCTCCATGAGCTCTGGCGGCAGCCACAGCGACATGCCCTTGCCCTTAAACGCGTGCTCAAACTGCTTTTTAACGTCGTCGCCCTTCACAAAGGTTCCGTCGGCGAGCTTAACGCCGTCGAAGCGTGCCGGCAGTGCCACGACCTGCGCTCCGCCCTCGACGCGACCCATCTGTGCCGCACCCGAGGACTTACGCACGCCAAAGCACTCGGCGACCGCCACGACCGGATACTCCAGGCCCTTGGACGCATGCACGGTCATAATGCGTACCGCGCCGTCACCCTCCTCGTTGAGGGCGCCCGGGGCCTCCTTGCCCGCCAAGAAACGGTCGAAGGCGAGCGCGATGGAGCGCGGAGAATTGCCGAGCTCGGCCTCTGCCTCGGCCACGGCATCGAGCGCCTTGAGCACGTTGGCGGCAATGGCCTTGCCCTCGGGGCCGCGCTGCGCCAAGCGCACGAACCAGCCGGAGGCATTGACCACATCGCGCGCGATGGCGGCGAACGAATCGCGTCCCACACGACGAAGCGCGTATCGCAGCACCTCGCGGGCGCGCGTTACGAGCGGCAAGTCTTGCAAACCTGGCACATCGGAATCGCTCATGATGCCTACATCGATATTGCGACGCGACGTCTCGCCCGTCTGCTCGTCGAGTTTGGTCGCCAGCGCCAGGAACTCCTGGGCGCCGAGTGCAAACATCGGCGAGGCCAACAGCGGCATAAGACCCTGCGCCGTATCGGCCGGATTGGCGAGCGCGCACACCAGGGCACGCACCGTTTGGACCTCGGCAGCCTGGGCAAAGACCGAGCCGCCCGCGATAACGCAGTCGAGCCCCTGGTCGCGGAAAGCCTGGGCGTAGACGTCGGCATTGGTCATGCGACCCAGCAGCAACACCATATCGCCCTGGGGCTGCCCCGCTTTGACGAACGCTTGGAACCGCTCCGCAATCGCACGAGCTTTCGCCTGCGTTCGCTCCTGGGTGCTGCCGCCGGCAACGAGCAGCGCCTGGCGGCGCGAAGCCTTTGCCTTGAGCTTGTCCTTGCGTTTGTCACTCGGCTCAAGATCCAAGAAGCCCTGCATCAAACCACCGGTGTCGCCGTCAAAGACGCGTGCTACGTAGCGCAACACATCGTCGTGACTGCGGAAGTTACGCACGAGCTTGACGAGCTCGCCGGCAGGGGCATCGGATGTGACGGAGGTCTCAGGCGCAGCAGAGGAGCCCACCTTGCGCTCTTGGCGACGGAACACCTCGACCTCGGCGCCTCGGAAGCGGTAGATCGACTGCTGTGCATCGCCCACGGTGCACAGCGCGCGCTCGCCCGCACCCGTCAGATAGCGAATCAGATCGACCTGCATCTGGTCGGTATCCTGGAACTCGTCGATCATGACCATCTTAAAGCGGCCCTCATAGGCAGCTCGAATAGCCGGGTAGTCGCGCAGCGCCTCGTACGCCATGCGCAGCAGGTCATTGTTATCGAGCGCGGACTGGTCGGCCTTGAGCGCACGGTACTCCGCCTCTACGGCACGGGCAAGCCCCACCAGCGCATCGAGCGCCGGGCCGCCGCAGGCAAGCACGATATTGATAAACGCATCGGCGGCCTCGGCCTTGAGTAGCTCCACCTGCTCCTTAGGAAACGCCTTGCTCGCGCGCGGCATGCTGCACGACATCATGAGTCGCGCCGCATCCTCCATGGTTTTGCCGCTCGCCTCAAACGCGTCGATGGCGTCGAGTGCCGCCTGCGCTTTCTCGGTCGTGGCCTTGCTTGCGCCCAGCGCCGCACGATAGGCATCGGCAAGCGCCGAGGTGTCGGCCTGGCCGCGCGCCACGCACACATCGTCCATGCCGCCCGGCAGCTGGCTCGATAGCTCCAACAGGTCGCGCACCAGGCCTTTGATGGTGGTACCGGCGCCAAACGGCCCGCCCTCGCCCGCCATGGGATACCAAGCGTAGAGGGCCTTAAGCGAGGCGGCAAGCTCGGGCGCGGCATCGGGCGCCGTCGCGCGCCCCAGCACATGCTCAACAGCCTGATCCATAAGCTCATCGGTATCGGTGAGCACCGTGAACTCAGGATCGATGCCCAGCTCCAGCGCGTGCGCGCGCAGGATACGCGAGCACATGCCGTGGATGGTCGAGATCCAAGCGTCGTCGACCGTCAGGGCCTCCTCGTCCATGCCCTCTTCGATAAGCGCACGGCGCACGCGGTCGCGAATCTCGGCCGCGGCGTCTTTGGTAAAGGTAATGGCGAGCACCTGGTCCAGATGCTCGACAAACGGACCGGATTCGGGCGAGAGCGCATAGACGATGCGGCGCGTGAGGGTAAAGGTCTTGCCCGAGCCGGCACCCGCCGAGACAAACAGCGGGCGGTCGAGCGTTTTGACGACTTGCAGCTGTTGCGGCATCAAAGTCGAAAGATCCATGGTCTACACGTCCCTCCTTACAAACGTTCCTTCGTGGTTATACGAGCAGCGCGCATGCGCGGCCTGCGCCGACGTCGGATCGACAGCGGCGACGTCGCCCGCCTCGAGCTCGCGCAGGCGCTCGGCAATGCCGGTCTCCACGCGGTCGAGCAGCGCATCGAAGTCCATGTTGCCGCCCTCGCCCGGAAAGCCCTTCTTGAGGCCCGGGATGCGACCGTCGCCGCGCTCTTCCTCGAGCAACTCGGCACTCGCCGCGCCGCGCAGCGCGGGCTTGCCACCCTTGGTCGAAAAATAGAGCGCAGCACGGGCATCTAGGCCCAGCGCCCGACGCATGGCCTGGGCGTAGATGAGTGTCTGGGTATGGGGCGGCAGCCACCGCGGGTCGTCGATGGCGGCCTCGCCCGATTCCTCGTCGCGCACCGTGGGGTCGGCGAGTTTAAACTCCTCAACGCCCGTGCGATGCTTGTAGTCGATTACCACGGCGCGATTCTCGGCATCCACATCCACGCGGTCGATGCGCCCGCCGAGCGGCCAGCCGGCATACTCGACCTGGAGCTCGTTGAACGCAAACTCCAGGTAGCGCGGCGCGAAGGGCGCGAGCGCCTCGGACTCGTAGGCAAGAACGCCCTCCAGCTGCGGCAAAATCTCGGCCACCTGGCGCTCCTCCACCGGGGAGAGCGGCACGAGCGGGCCCTCGGTACCGCGCTTGCCCGCATGCTCGGCCAAGGTCTCGTCAAAGACCTCGCGCAGCAGCTCCTTCGCGCGTGGCAGATTCATGGGTGTCACGCGCTCCATGCCCTCCTGGGGCAGACGGGCATGCAAGTGTTCCAGCACGTCGTGGACAAAGTTGCCCTTCTCCATATTGCCAAAGCCAGCGTCGATCGACTGGGGCTTCACGCGGTACGAGACGAACCAGCATAGCGGGCAGGTCGAATAGGCCTCGATCTGCGAGGCAGACGTCAGGCGCGGCACCAGCGGCGCATCCTCGCCCTCGCCATCGCGACGACGCAGGACCAAATACGGAATGGCTTCATCGCTCAGATGCTGAGGAGCTTCGCAGGTCACGCGCTCGCGCCTAAGACCTTCGCCTGCCGCGGGATCGAAGTCCCTTACGATATCGCCCTCACCCACACACTTCGCCTTGTCGGCGCCAACGGCCTTAGCGTCGTCAGCGGCCTTGTCGGCGTCAGCGGCCTTGTCGGCGTCAGCGGCCTTAGCATCGTTAGCGGCCTCGGCATGCGCCCGCAACTCGGTCCACACGGCCGCCGGATAGCACTCGCGCGCCTGACGATCGTGGGTCACACGGGCGAGCGTAACCGGACCACGCGACGCTTGTATCGCGCGGCCAAAGCGTGCGCGCAGCAAGGCCGCAGGCTCAAGCGTCACGCCCTCGCGACCGAGGCTCGCCGTCAGCGTTGCCAGCGGGCCCTCCTCATGTGAGAGCGGATAACTGTCCAGGTCGACGTCGGCAAACAGCACGGCATCGTAGCTGCCGGGGCGCAGGGCCGCCGCATCGGCAAGCGAAGCAAAGCGAACCTGGGCGCGTGGCGCACGGTCAACCTCGTAGGTCTCGTAATCGTAGGCGGCGCTACGCTTGTCCACCTTGGTGCGAATGTCATCGAGCACGGGCACGGTCGCGGCCTGCGACACGTCGAGCGCACGGGCGCCATTCATAAGGATGTCGATGACGTGGCGCAGCAGGGCCACCTCCGCCTGGCGACGGGCCTGACCGTCGAGACCACCAAGCGCGCGATCGGGCAGTACCTCGGCAACGGCAAGCATGGCCTTGAGCGCCGTCACGGGCTTGTCGCGCCACAGCGCCTGGAACACGTCCGAGACCACGCACGGCACGTTCTTAAACCAGTTCTCGTCGCTCGCCGCTTTACGCGCGCCCCTCACCTGGCCCTGCACGCTCTGCAGCAGGCTCTTGACGCCCGCAGTGGTCTTGCTGCGCGACAGTCGCATATTCTTGTCGAACGTGCGCGCGCTGGCGGCGTCGGCACCCGAAAGCGGGCTGTAAATCCAGTCGGTAAGCTCCGGAGCGGGCCACCACTCAGTCTTAGAAGCTGCCCCTTCGTCGGCGGCCTTCATACGCTCGATCAGGTTGGCGAGCGCCGTGAACTGCCTGCCCGCAATGGATTGGGAAAACGCCGTGAACTCGGCCGTCTCGGCAGCAACGTGGCGCGCCGCCAAACGAGCGGCAAGCTCGCCGAACAGCTGGGGTGCCCGGGCAGAAACAACGAGCACGCGTACGGGGTCGGCGGGTGTTGCAGCAGCTTTATCGTCCTTGGACTCCTTGTGCGCTTTCACCAACTTATCGATGACGCCCGCATAAGCATGGGCACGGGCATGGGGGCCGGCGACCTCAATAAAGGCAGGCTGAGCAGCGGACTTGAAGGCAGTCTGGGGCGCGGCGGCGCCCTCCCCCAGCGGCGCGATCTCAAACAGCACACCGCGGACATCAAATGCCGCGGCAAGCTCCTCGCGCATCGCCGCTTGCTCGCGGGCAAGCAGCACGACAACCTCTCCCCCGTTGTTTGCCACGGCGGACAGCAGCTCGAGCAGGCTATACGTAAATGACGTGACGCCGCGCACGCAAACGGCGCGGGCGCACCCCGGCAGGTTGTCGGCCAAAGCGCCGGCCATAATGTCAGCCGCCTCGCAGGGCTCGACCATGTCTCGACGGTCCAAGCCGCTCGCATAGGCGCACAAAAGTTCAAACACGCGAGCCTCGGCGTCGCTTCTGGGCTTGGGCTTGCAAACGTTGTCGCAGCAACGCTCGGTGCCTGTCCCTGCCACACCCGGCAGCACATCGCGAGCCATACGCGCGAGCATACGCACCGTGCCCTGGCTGCGCGAAAGCGGCTGCAGGTCGGCGTCGTCGAGGCGCGCTACCATGTCCGAAAACAGCATCCGGCGCTGCAGGTTGTCGACGAAACCGCGCCCGTCGCCCAAAAGCTCCCAAAGCGAGCGAAGCCACGATGTAGGCGTCTTGTAGTCAATACCCAGCGAAACGCCGGCTTCCGCCGCATCATGACGGCACAGGTCGAGCTCGGCAAACGTTGGCGCCAGCAGCACGGCACGCCCGTGGCGGGCAATAAGGTCGGCAAGCAGCGCCGCCTCGGCATCGCTCAAATCCGCGCCGGCGTTGGTGGTATAGATTCGAACAGGCATGGTCCTCCACTCAAACCGTTCGCAATATTCAATGCTTCCATCCTACCCGCCCGCGCGGACAGATTTGCCCCACGCCAACAGATTTGACCCCTTGGAGACGGAGGAAAATGGATTACCGAGGAGGTCAGTCTAGCCCAGTGATCCGTTTTCCTCCGTCTCCAAGGGATCAAAAAACCGCCCCCGGAGGGACGGTTCTTCGTAATTCATTGTTGTCGCTGGCCTACTCGCCATCCTCCAGCTTGATGAGGATCTTGCGATAGCCGCCGTACTCGCCGTTCAGCGCCTTTGAAACGCGGCTCACCGTAGTGGACGAAGCGCCGGTGCGGGCCTGAACCTCAACATAAGGCTCGCCCTCATCCAGATAGCGCGCAACCTGCAGACGTTGCGAAAGATCGCAGATCTCGCGCGGCGTGCAGATATCGGTCAAAAACGCTTGGATATCCTTCTCGTCATCCAAAAGACTAAATGCGTGGACCAGCTGCTTGACATCAGGCTTGTCAAACATGTTCTCGATATTCATCGATCACCGCCAAACCCGCCATAAGGCATCGAAGTTGATACTGACATCGGGCATCGTTCGCCCGTTCTATGCAATAGGGCAACGCCTGTGGCTTTTGCCCGTAGCAGTGTAGCACACCACCAAACTAAAGCGACAAGACTCTCTGCCAGCGGCGCGTTTTTCAGGACGAACGCCGTTTTGAAATCAAATGCGCACGCAAGCTCCACGAATATCTGAGACAATGGGCGCCCAAACAGGGCCGTGCCCCGCACCCATCCAAGTTGCAAAGGCATGTGCCCCTCACGCCCCCTCACCACGCCATGCGCAAGAAAGGATTCACACCATGCGCTTTATGCTTAACTGGCTCTTTACCTCGATCGCCATCGCGATTGCCACGTTCCTCGTTCCCGGCATCCAGCCCTTCGGTTTTGCCGAGGCCTGGGTCTGTTTCGCCTTCGTGGGACTGTTCCTGAACATCGTCGATTCGCTCGTCAAGCCGTTCCTGACGGTTATCTCGCTGCCGCTCACGATCATTACGCTGGGTATTTTTCAGCTCGTAGTCAACAGCTTTATGCTCGAGCTGGCCAGCTATCTGTCGGTCAATCTGCTGGGCGCGGGTATCTCCATCGCCAGCTTTGGATCGGCCTTTATGGGCAGCATCCTGGTGTCCATCATGCGCAGCATCCTCGACAGCATCGCCGAGGGCTAAAACGGCCATTCCGGCCGCGCCCGTCTCAACAGCCCAAAACGAAGGCCGCCCATCGCAAAAATGGGCGGCCTTCTTATTTGCCAAGTCTCAAAGGGCGAGAGAATCTGCCATTTCCACCCCGTCCCCAAATGGCAGGTGGGCTAGATCACGTAGTCGTAGCCTTCGTTGGGAGCGACAAGTTGATCAAGCGTCACACCGTCGAGGTAGTCGTTGATGAGCTTGTCCAGGTTCTTCCACACGTCGAGCGTGGGGCACTCGTCAGAGCGCGAACAACCCTTGCAGTCGCCATCCAGGCAGGCGACCGGCGCCAGGCTGCCCTCGGTCAGGCGCAAGATCTCGCCCACCGTGTACTGCTCGGGCGGGCGCGTGAGCACATAGCCGCCGCCCTTGCCGCGCATGCCCGAGAGCATGTTGGCGCGCACGAGCGTAGCCAGAATATTCTCGAGGTACTTCTCCGAAATCCCCTGGCGCGCCGCGATCTCTTTGAGCGGGATGCGACCGGCCGCCTGATGCTCGGCCAGGTCGACCATAACGCGCAGGGCATATCTGCCCTTTGTGGAAACCAACATATATATAGCTGCCTTTCGGTCTTTTAATTCGTAGAAATTCTAGCCGAAAAATTGGTTTTGAAAATACCTATTCCCGTCAAGATGGTTAATCGACTCGTAATAATCTTCTATTTCCTATTGCGTTACTAGGCTTTACTGTCTACTATGCTTGCCAACAGCAAAACGAACAACCTATAAGGTTTGTGGGTTTCGCTGCTACACACACCGTAAAACCACACGGTATCCAGTCATTTGAACACTTTGGAGGTTCACCACGAGCAATGTTTACACGTCCATCGATCAGCTTATCGGCCACACCCCGCTTCTGGAGCTCACCCACTTTGAGGCCGACGAGGACCTCAAGGCCCGCGTGCTCGTCAAACTGGAATACTTCAACCCCGCCGGGTCCGTTAAAGACCGCGTCGCCAAAAACATGATTGACGAGGCCGAGAAGGCCGGCAAGCTCGTGCGTGGCGGCGACTACACCATCATCGAGCCCACGAGCGGCAACACCGGCGTCGGCATCGCTTCGGTGGCGGCGGCCCGCGGCTACAAGGTGATCATCACCATGCCCGAGACCATGTCCGTCGAGCGCCGCAAGCTTATGCAGGCATACGG
>CAKXKM010000004.1:0-54134 GCA_934876235.1 Collinsella sp. AF02-46-1
ACCCCAAACATCGAACAGCATGCTGCTCTCCTTTCACACGCCCGCGGCCCCTCTTCCGTCGCGGGCAGTTTGGCCAAATGTCGTCAGTTCTGGGGCTTGCGCTCGGGATACTTGGCGGTGTAGCCCTCGATGTGGAGCGTCGAGGCGATAATCTCCTTGATCGTCTCGTCGGGTACATCGGGGTGCGTGCGGATATACATCAACAGTCCCATGATGAGGGTGTAGAACGTCTCATAGACATGGTCGATGCGCAGGTCATGATGGGCGACAAAGTCCACCACGGTGGTGTCGCAAATGTATTGCGCCACGCGCTGGACCACGTTGTGCAGAAAGCCGCCGTAGAGCGCGCCGCTGCTTGAGGTAAGCGTGCTCGGCAACTCGTGGCCGCTCACGACCAGGCGCTTAAAGAGCGGAGCGACGGTGTCGAGTGCGCCTTCGATGTCACCAACCGTGCGGCTGGCGTTCCACTGCTCGAGCTCGGCGATAAAGCCGTCGATCGCCTCGTCCATAACGGCGGTGACGGCGGCGTCCATATCGGCAAAGTAGTGGTAGAACAGCGAGCGCGTGCAGCCAGCCCGCTTGGTCACGGCCGATACCGATAGGTGGGACACGCCCAGCTCGGAACTCACGGTGCGCACGGCATCGAGGATCTCGCGACGGCGTTCGTCGCCCGTCAGACGCTTGGCCGCGCTATCGGGTGCGGGGACGGCGTCGGCCACAGAGGTATCTGCTGTGTTGTTGCCCATGTTTTGCCGCCTTTCATCCGTTTGGGCCCGACCGTTCGCCTAACAGTCTTGAATATTGTTGACGGTTCGTCAATACTGTTTTTGACACAATGTCAACAATGGCGGGTGAACGGCATGGGGGCATGCCCGGCCTGCAAAAAAAGAGGGGTGCCGCGGCCTCGCCGGGCTGTGGCAAGAGAAGGGACAACCATGATTCTCAACGGACCGGGAATTAGCTACACCGAGCCCGACATCGGTTCGGAGTTCGTGCCGCCGCTGCCGGAGCATCCGCGCGAGGCAATCGTCAAGCTGTGCGAGCACTGCACCAACCGTCTGCTGCATCGCGACGAGCTGCTGGGCTACGAGTACTGGTCGTTTGCCGAGGCCGCAACCGACGAGCAGGCCGAAGTGCTCTGCAAGATGAAGATGCGCCGTCCCTATACGCTGCCCGAGATGGTCAAGCTCACCGGCATGCCCGAGGCCGATATCGAGAAGATGCTCGACGACATGAGCTACACGGGCCTGCTCGAGTACAACTGGGAAAACCCCGAGCGCGCCAAGCAGTGGGTGCTGCCCATGCTGGTGCCGGGTTCTGCCGAGTTCCTCAACATGCGCGTGAGCCAGCTCGAGGAACACCCGGTCTATGCCAAGTTCTTTGAGCAGGCGTCCAAGGGACCGCTGTCCAAGGCCACGCCGATGGTGCCGCCCGGTGGTGCCGGCATCGGCATGCATGTCATTCCGGTCGAGAAGGCCATCGATGCCGCGAGCACGTCGGTGCCGATCGAGCATATCGAGCATTGGCTCGACAAATACGAGGGTAAATATGCCGCCAGCACCTGCAGCTGCCGCGCGAGCCGTCGCGTGATGGGAGAGGGCTGCGCCGACGACCCGGCCGATTGGTGCATCGCCGTGGGCGATATGGCCGACTACGTGGTCGAGACCGACCGCGGTCATTACGTGACCCGCGAGGAGGTCTACGACATCCTGCGCCAGGCCGAGGACAACGGCTTTGTGCACCAGATCACCAACATCGACGGCGAGAACAAGATCTTCGCCATCTGCAACTGCAACGTCAACGTGTGCTACGCCCTGCGCACCTCTCAGCTGTTCAACACGCCCAACCTGTCGCGCTCGGCCTATGTCGCCAAGGTCGAGAAGGACAAGTGCGTTGCCTGCGGTCGCTGCGTTGAGGTGTGCCCGGCCGGCGCCGCCAAGCTGGGCCAAAAGCTCTGCAGCAAAAAGGCCGGCGGACAGGTACCCGAGTATCCGCGCCAGGAGCTGCCCGATGCCACCAAGTGGGACCACACCAAGTGGTCGCCCAACTACCGCAACGATAACCGCATCGAGACGCATGAGTCCGGCACCGCGCCCTGCAAGACGGCCTGCCCCGCGCACGTTGCCGTTCAGGGCTATCTGAAGCTCGCGGCGCAGGGTCGCTATGACGAGGCCCTGGCGCTCATCAAGCGCGAGAACCCGCTGCCCGCTATCTGCGGCCGTGTGTGCAACCGCCGCTGTGAGGATGCCTGCACCCGCGGCCGTGTGGACGCCGCCGTGGCTATCGACGAGGTCAAGAAGTTTATCGCCCAGCGCGATCTGGATGCCGCGACCCGCTATGTCCCACCTGTGGTGACCCCGACGCGTGCCGGCGGCTTCGATCAGAAGATTGCCATCATCGGTGCCGGTCCGGCCGGCCTGTCCTGCGCTTTTTATCTGGCCGAGAAGGGCTACAAGCCCGTCGTGTTCGAGAAAAACGAGCGCCCGGGCGGCATGCTCACCTACGGCATTCCCAGCTTTAAGCTGCAGAAGGACGTCATTGAGGCCGAGGTCGAGGTCATTCGCCTGATGGGTGCCGAGTTCCGCTATGGCGTGGAAGTCGGTCGAGACGTGACGCTCGACGAGCTGCGCGCGCAGGGCTTCAAGGCCTTCTACGTTGCCATTGGCTGCCAGGGCGGCCGCCTTGCCGGCATTCCGGGCGAGGACGCCGAGGACGTGACCGTGGCCGTCGACTTTTTGCGCGAGGTCAACAGCGGCAAGATCGATGCGCTGCCCGGCCGCACCATCGTGGTGGGCGGCGGCAACGTGGCCATCGACGTTGCCCGCAACGCCTGCCGTCTGGGTTCCGAGCACGTTGAGATGTTCTGCCTGGAGAGCGAGGCGCAGATGCCCGCCAGCGAGGAAGAGCGTCGCGAGGCCATCGAGGACGGCGCACACATCAGTTGCGGTTGGGGCCCCAAGGAGGTCCATCTGGACGAGGCCGGCCGTGTGTGCGGCATCACCTTTAAGCGCTGCACGCGCGTCTACGATGACGAGGGCCGTTTTGCGCCCGAGTACGACGAGAACGACCTGCGCCGCGTCGATGCCGACCGCGTGGTCATGTCCATCGGCCAGTCCATCGTGTGGGGCGACCTGCTGGCTGGCTCCAAGGTGGAGCTTGGCCGTGGTCAGGGCGCCCTTGCCGATCCCCAGACCTACCAGACCGCCGAACCCGACATCTTTGTGGGCGGCGACGTCTATACCGGTCCGAGCTTTGCCATCGATGCCATCGCCGCCGGTCACGAGGCCGCCGTGTCCATCCATCGCTTTGTGCAGCCGGGCTCCACGCTCACCATCGGCCGCAACCAGCGCCGCTACACCGCGCTCGACCGTGACGATGTTGTGATTGAGAGCTATGACAACGCGAGCCGCGAGGTGGCACGTGTCGACCGCGAGCGCGAGAAGGCCGCGCCCTTCAGCGAGTACGTCGAGACCTTTACCGAAGAGCAGGTGCGCGCCGAGACCGCCCGCTGCTTGGGCTGCGGTGCCTCGATCGTCGACCCTAACAAGTGCATCGGCTGCGGCCTGTGCACCACCAAGTGCGCGTTCGATGCCATCCATCTGGATCGCGATCGCCCCGAGTGCTCCACGATGGTCAAATACGAGCAAAAGCTCCCGAGCCTTGGCAAGTATGCTTTAAAGCGTGCAATCAAAATCAAATTTGGGAAGAAATAAAAAACGCAACAAACAAGAGAACGGCGTAGAGAACGGTTGGACAGCGAGCGAGTCCCAGGCGTGGCGAGGTGCCTTGAAAGAGGAGGGCATAGGGCTTTTGCCCATGCCCGACGATTGAAAGGCAGATCGTCCGTCTGGGGCTCGCGCAGCGTCAAGTCGACCGCCGTTCGTTAGAACGGCGGAAGAAAAAGTGCATGAATTAGGAATCGTCTATCACATCATTCGCGATGTCGAGAATGTGGCGCGCGCCAATGGCGTGAGTCGCGTTTCGAGCGTGACGCTGCTCCTGGGCGAGGTCTCGGGCGTCGTTCCCGATCTGCTGCTTGATGCTTGGCGCTGGGCGGCAGATAAAAAGCCTATCACGCAGGGCGCGGAGCTTATTGTGGAGCCTGTCGAGGCCGTGACGCATTGCGAGGCGTGCGGCTGCGACTACGCGACGGTCGAGCACGGCAAGACCTGCCCCCATTGCGGTAGCGGCGAGACCTATCTGCTGCAGGGCCAGGAGGTCATGATCAAGCAGATCGAGACCCCCGACGAGGACCCGACAGACGCTGCCCCCGACGGCCTATCCGATGCCCCCGATGCCGTCGACGCCGCCAACCCCCTCCACATCGCCTAACTTAGTCGTTGGGGACGTTCTTAAACGACTAGTCATTAAAGAACGTCCCTAACGACTACTTTGCTAGATCATATTTCTTACCATTAGTCAAGCACCATCTGTTTAAACGAAATAGCCTCAACGCGAGCACATTTGTGTCTGTTTAAAACCGGCAATAATGAACAGCGTGCTCAATTCGGTCATGTAAATAGATCAGCTATCAATCCTCAGCAGCAAATCAGCCAAAATACTGGAATGTAATCAGCTTGTAACAAAACAAGACGTTTAAACAAATAATGCTACCTTTTGCAGTTTTTCAAACAATTCTGCTGTATTTGCAGCTATACTCCATAACTGTCGTGTAGGAATTACGTAGACAAAAAGGAGGTTATGTGATGGTAAGTATTGTTCTTGCTAGCCATGGTGACTTGGCGGCTGGAATCAAGCAGACGGGCTCGATGGTCTTTGGCGATCAGCCGTCTGTTGCCGTGGTCTCGCTCGAGCCGAGCATGGGCCCCGACGACTTCCGTGCCAAGGTCGAGGAGGCAATCGCTTCCTTCGAGGACCAGGAGCAGGTGCTCTTCCTCGTTGATCTGTGGGGCGGCACGCCGTTCAACCAGATCAGCGGGCTCATCGAGGGCCACGATTCCTGGGCTATCGTCACCGGTGTCAACCTGCCTATGCTCATCGAGGCATATTCGCAGCGCTTTGACGCAAAGAACACTGCACATGCGATCGCAAAACATCTCGTGACTGAGGCTAAGGCCGGCGTGCGCGTCAAGCCCGAGTCTCTGGAGCCCGAGGAGAAGAAGCCGGCTGCGGCCGCCGCTGCTCCTGCGGGTGCCATTCCTCCGGGAACGGTGATCGGCGACGGGCACATCAAGATCGCCCACGTCCGTATCGACACGCGCCTGCTGCATGGTCAGGTGGCCACCACGTGGACCAAGCAGATCAACCCCAACCGCATCATCGTGGTCTCCGACGGCGTTGCTCACGACGAGCTCCGCAAGACCATGATCGAGCAGGCTGCCCCTCCGGGAGTCCACGCCAACGTCGTGCCTATCAAGAAGATGGCCGAGGTCGTCAAGGACACGCGCTTTGGCGACACCAAGGCGATGCTGCTGTTCGAGAACCCGCAGGATCTGCTCAGGGCCATCGAGGCCGGCGTCGACATCAAGGAAGCCAACATCGGTTCCATGGCCCACTCCAAGGGCAAGGTCGTCGTCACTAACGCCGTCGCCATGGGCGATGACGATGTCAAGACCATCGAGGCTCTCAAGGCCAAGGGCGTCAAGTTCGAGGTCCGCAAGGTTCCTTCGGATTCCTCCGAGGATCTCGACGCCATGTTGAAGAAAGCTAAGGCCGAACTGGCCGCTCAAGCATAGTAAAGGAGGGTCCGATACATGTCTGCAATCACTATTCTGCTTGTTGCGATTGTCGCGTTGCTTGCCGGTATGGAAGGCATTCTGGATGAGTTCCAGTTCCATCAGCCGCTCGTGGCATGCACGCTTATCGGTCTCGTAACCGGTCACCTTCAGGAGGGCATCCTCCTGGGCGGTTCGCTCCAGATGATGGCCCTTGGCTGGGCTAACGTCGGCGCCGCCGTCGCGCCTGACGCCGCTCTGGCCTCGGTCGCTTCTTCGATCATCATGGTGCTCGCCCTCAACGGTGGCGCCACCGATTCGGCCAAGGCCGTTACCGCCGCCATCGCCGTCGCCGTCCCGCTGTCGGTCGCTGGTCTGTTCCTGACCATGATCTGCCGTACCCTGGCTACCGCTATGGTTCACGCCATGGACGCCTGCGCCGAGAAGGGCGACTTCGCCGGCATCGAGCGTTGGCAGTACGCCGGCATCCTCATGCAGGGTGTTCGTATCGCCATCCCGGCAGTACTTCTGTGCATCATCCCGGCCGAGGCCGTTACCAACGCGCTTAACGCTATGCCCGATTGGCTGTCCGGCGGCATGGCTGTCGGCGGCGGCATGGTCGCTTCCGTCGGTTACGCCATGGTCATCAACATGATGGCCACCAAGGAGACCTGGCCGTTCTTCATCCTCGGCTTTGTCCTTGCTGCCATCCCTCAGCTCACGCTGATCGCCCTTGGCCTCATCGGCATCTCCCTTGCCCTCATCTACCTTGGCCTTAAGGATCTGGCCAAGCAGGGTGGCGGCATGGGCGGTGGCTCCGGTGACCCGCTCGGCGACATTCTGAACGATTACGAGTAGGAGGGGAGTGATACATATGGCAGAGAACAAGATTCAGCTCACCAAGGCTGACCGTAAGAAGGTTTGCTTCCGTCATCAGTTCCTTCAGGGCTCGTGGAACTACGAGCGTATGCAGAACGGCGGCTGGTGCTTCTCAATGATCCCTGCGATCAAGAAGCTCTACACCAGCAAGGATGACCAGATTGCCGCTCTTAAGCGCCACCTGGAGTTCTATAACACCCACCCCTATGTTTCCGCCCCCGTCATTGGCGTTACCCTCGCCCTCGAGGAGGAGCGCGCCAACGGTGCTCCGATTGACGACGTCGCCATTCAGGGCGTCAAGGTCGGTATGATGGGCCCGCTCGCCGGCGTCGGCGACCCCGCCTTCTGGTTCACCCTTCGCCCGATTCTGGGTGCACTGGGCGCTTCCCTGGCCCTGTCCGGCAGCATCGCCGGTCCGCTGCTGTTCTTCTTCGCGTGGAACATCATCCGTTACGCCTTCCTGTGGTACACGCAGGAGTTTGGCTACAAGGTCGGCTCCTCCATCGCCAAGGACCTCTCCGGCGGTCTGATGGGCAAGGTCACCGAGGGTGCTTCCATCCTGGGTATGTTCATCATCGGCGCCCTGGTCGAGCGCTGGGTGTCCATCTCCTTCACCCCGGTCGTCTCCAAGGTCACGCAGTCCGCTGGCGCCTATATCGACTGGGCCAACCTGCCCGCCGGTTCTGAGGGCATCAAGCAGGCATTGACGATGTACAGCTCTGTCGGTGCCAACGCACTCGACCCGGTGAAGGTCACCACGCTTCAGGCCAACCTCGATCAGCTCATCCCCGGCCTTGCCGCCGTGTGCCTGACCCTTCTGGTCTGCAAGCTCCTCAAGAAGAAGGTCAGCCCGATCGTCATCATCCTGGCTCTCTTCGCCGTCGGCATCATCGGTCGCGTCTGCGGCTTCATGTAAGCACGCTTCGGCTTAAGACCGAGAGTTGCTAGGCAAGGGCTTTTGAGCCATTGAAACGGACCGCACCCGGTGGGTACACTGGATGCGGTCCGATTGTTTTATTTGGAGGGCGAGGCGCGTATGGCGCAATCTCAGAACAGCACGGTCGATCTGGCAACGCCGGCAACCTGCCTGATGGGGCTTACCAGTCACGGTAACGTGATGGTGGGCAATAAGGCGTTTGAGTACTATAACGAGCGTAATCCCGAGGATTATATCCAAATCCCGTGGGACGAGGTCGACTATATTGCCGCCGAGGTTTTGCGCGGCACCAAGAAGATTACGCGTTTTGCTATCTTCACCAAGGACAACGGCCACTTTACGTTTTCGACGCGCGACGATAAAGAGACGCTTCGCGCGGTCCGTAAGTACGTCGACGAGGATAAGCTCGTGCGTTCGCCCGACTTTATCGATGTGACGGCCAAGGGCGCCAAGAGCATCCCCTCCGTTATCAAAAACCTTTTCCACAAAGGCAAGTAGTCATTAAAGAGCGCCCCCTCAAAGTGGGGCGCAGTCTCCCATGTGGCTCGATCGGGAAAGTGCATCCCAGTTCGAGCGTCGATTCCGGGATGTAGTTTCCGGAACGGGGTCGTTTGGGAAACCGTGTCCCGTTTCGAGCCGAAATTCTGGGTCACAGTTTCCCAGCGAAGTCTCATGGGGAAAGTCTGACCCAGAATTTGCCTGGATAGTGGGACGCACTTTCCGGAGGGCTGTTCCACCGCAACTTCGAAGAGTGGCTATACGTTGCATTACAGCGGCGTAAATCTGCTACACTAGTACAGCATGCCTCCGTAGCTCAGGGGATAGAGCACCGCTCTCCTAAAGCGGGTGTCGACGGTTCGAATCCGCCCGGGGGCACCAGAGGAATATCGAGCCCGGTACCGCGATGGTGCCGGGCTCTTCTGGTCTAAGGGCAGGATTCGGACCGTCGACACCCGCGTCACCAATTTCCCCGCGGGGGGAGTTTTCGAATCCGCCCGGGGGCACCAGAGATTTGCCGAGCCCGGTACCACCACGGTGCCGGGCTCTTCTGGTTTAAAGGTATGCCGTGGTTTTCGCTACTTCAGATGAAGAAAGCGCCCGTTTGCAGGGGGAGCAAACGGGCGCAATTGAGCGAATGTATTTGCGTCAGCAGCCGCTGTGGGCAACGTCTTGATGACTAGTTGGTCGTACCGGAATCGTCGCCCGTGCCCGAGCCCGAACCCGAACCCGAGCCAGAAAGTGCGACCGTCAGCGTAATCGTGCTGTCGGTAGACTGCTTGCCGGTGGGGGAGACGCCCGTAACGGTGGCGTTTTCGTTGCCGCTCACGGGGTTACCGTTCTGATCGCAGAATGCGATGTTGTAGAACCCGGCGTTGTTGAGCGCGGTAACGGCGGCGGAGATGCTCTTGCCGTACAGGTTGCCCGGAACGCTGGCTTTGCCGGACTTCTTGGCAATGACGACGGTAATCGTGGCACCGGGCTTCTGCTTGCCGCTGGGGTTCCAGCTGATCACGGTGCCCTCGGTAACCGAGTCGTTCTCCTGGTAGCTCACGTCGACGCCAAAGCCTGCCATATCGAGGGCGTTGCGCGCCCGGGCCTCGGTCATGTCGGTCAGGTCGGGGACGGACGTGGTATCCGGGCCACTCGAGACCTTGTACGAGATGGTCGTGCCCTTCTCGACTTCCTTGCCGGCGTCGGTGCCCTGCTCAAAGACCTGGCCTTCGTCGGCCTCGTTGGCCTCCTCGGTGGCGTTGCCCTTTAGGCCAACGCTTGCCAGTGCCGCCTCTGCCTGGTCCTTGGTTAGACCGACAAGCCGGGGAACCTCAACCTTCTCGGAGGGCTTGGGGCCCTTGGAGATCACCAGGTTCACCTTGGTGCCTTTGGGCTTCTTGGTGTTGCCGTTGGGGGTCTGCTCGGCAACCTTGCCCTCGTCGACATCGTCGTTGTAGCTCTGGTCGACGGTGCCTACCTCAAGGCCGGCTTCCTTGATCAGCTCAATAGCGGTTTCCTGGTCCTTGCCCAGCACGTCGGGCACCGTGACCTGTTCGCCGCTGAACATGCCCGTGGCAAAGGCCACTACAACGCCAATCACGGCGACGGCGGCAATCACGGCGGCGATGATCTTGTTCTTGTTGGACTTGGGTTTCTCGACCTCGTAGGAGCCCGTGGAGCCCGAGACAGCGCTACGGGCGGTGTTCTGACCGCTCACGCCCGAGACGGGACGAACCATAGCGCGCGTTGAGTCGGAAAGCTCGCGGGTCTTGGTGGCACCCAGGTCGCCGGCGGCACCGATGATGCGCGTGGGCTCCGAGACATTGACGGCACGGCCGGACAGATAGCTGTTAAGCACCTGGCGCAGCTCGTCGGCTGTCTGGAAGCGGTTTGCCGGGTCCTTCTCCATGCACTTGAGGATGATGCGCTCAAGGTCGGCATCGACGCCGGAGTTGATCTGGCTCGGCGGGATGGGGAGCTCGTTGACCTGCTTGAGCGCGACCGAGATGGCGTCGTCGCCGTCAAAGGGCACGCGGCCGGTGGCGCACTCGTACATGACGACACCCAGCGAGTAGATATCCGAGGTGGGGCCGAGGTCCTGGCCGCGGGTCTGCTCGGGGCTTACATAGTGGGCGGTGCCCAGAACGTTGTTATCCTGCGTGAGGTGGCTGTTCTTGGCGCGTGCGATGCCAAAATCCATTACCTTGATGTTGCCGTCGGGTAGCACCATGATGTTTTGCGGCTTAATGTCGCGGTGGATGATCTCGTGCTTGTGTGCGACCGAAAGTGCGGAGCTGATCTGCGAGCCGATCTGCGCGACCTTCTTGGGATCGAGGGCGCCGTGGCTCTTGATGCCGCTCTTAAGGTCGGTACCGCGCAGGTACTCCATGACGATGTAATAGGTGTCGCCGTCCTTGCCCCAGTCGTAGACGCCCACGATATAGGGGGAGGACAGGCCGGCAGCTGCCTGAGCCTCCTGTTTAAAGCGGGCGGCGAAGGTGGCGTCGCCGGCATACTGCGGCAGCATGATCTTGACGGCAACCGTGCGGTCGAGGACCTGATCCTGTGCACGGAAGACGGTCGCCATACCGCCCGTTCCCACCTTATCCTTGAGGAGGTATCTTCCCCCGAGGACCCTCTGTTCCATTCCTGCTCCTAACATAACTATTCGCTCAACGATGTGTGTAGTACCAGATGTGTGGCCGCTGGGGCCGTGTGGCGCGTTGCCGCTAGCTCATCGGCCGCGGCGCGCCATAAGTATCCGCTTTGATCATGGGCATCACGCTCCCTGTGCGGCGAGCGCCGCGGTCAGGACGATGCCGGCAATCTTGGCCGCCTTGACGTCGTGTTTGTCGTAATCCTCCAGGGCTACCGAGATGGCAACCGTGGGTGAATCGTAAGGTGCAAAGCCAACAAACGTAGAGTTGACGTTGGTGCCGCCGGTCTCGGGCGAACCGGTCTTGCCGGCAACCTTGACGCCCGGAATCTGGGCATCGGTGCCGGTACCGGACTGGACGACGGCGAGCATGGCCTGCTTGACCTGGTCGGCCGTGGCAGAGCTGACAGCCTGGCCCAGCGAGCGGGACTGCGTGGTCTTGACCACGGTTCCGTCCGGGGCGAGTATCTGGGACACAAAGAACGGGTCCATGACCACGCCGCTGTTGGCGATAGCGGCAGCGATCACGCAATTCTGCATAACGGTGGTCTGCGGGCCAGGCGTGTGATCCATGCCGACGGGCTGGCCGGCGCCTGCCCAAGCGGTCTCCCACTCGGTCATAAGCGACGGGTCGGCCATGATGGAAGCTGCGGTGGTCAGATCCTGACCGAGCTTTTGGCCGTAGCCAAAGGCGTTGGCAAACTGGACGAGCGAGCTGGCGCCAATCTCGTTGGCCACCTGGCCAAAGACGACGTTGGACGACACGGCGAAGGCCTGCTGCAGGCTGATGGTGCCGTAGCTCTCGTTGGCATAGTTGGTGACCGGCGCGTTGCCGATGTCCATGGAGCCAGGCGCCTGGTACGTGCTGGTAAGGCTGGCGGTGCCGGTTTCGAGCGCCGCGGAGAGTGTGACAACCTTAAAGGTCGAGCCCGGGGTGTACAGCGCGTCCATGGCACGGTCGTACATGGAGCCGTCCTCGCCGCCGCCCGACTGGAGCAGCGCATCGATGTTGGTGTTGTCGTAGGTGGGCGAGCTCGCGCACGCAAGGACCGCACCGGTGCGCGGATCCATGACCACCACAGCGCCCTTAAAGCCCTTGAGCGCCTGCTCGGCAGCCGTCTGGATGCGCGAGTCGATGGTGAGCTTGGCGGTATTGCCCGGCTGGGTCTGCCCCGCGAGCGACGCGATGGCGTTGTTCCAGCTGGAGTAATCCTTGGAGCCGGTGAGCGTATCGTTCATGACGCTCTCGATGCCGGCGGTGCCGTATTGCTGACTCACGTAGCCCACCACGTGCGCGGCCATGTTGCCGTTGGGGTAGGAACGGGCGTAGGTGCCGTCCTCCTGCTGCAGCGACTCGGCTAGCGTCACGCCGTCGGACGTGATGATGGAGCCACGCTGGATGTACTTGGAGCGGGCGATGGTGTGGTTGTTGGTCGGCATGTCCTGATAGTCCTTGGCCTTAATGACCTGGACATAGGTGAGGTTGCCGATAAGGATGGCGAACAGCGCCGTAAAGGCGAGCACCGCACGGGTTAGACGGTTGGCGAGCGCAACGCGGCCGAGCACACCGGATTCAGGCGTGTCGAGCAGGCGACGGCGCATGCGCGAGCCGACGGAATGGCTGCCGCTGCCGTAGGAAGACGAGGTGGCAAAGCGCGTGCCCGTCGGGGCGGCGGCAGATGCGACCTGATCATCGGTGATGGCGGCCATGGTGCCGGTGCCGGTAAGCTCGGCCTCGCGTCCGGTCGCCTCGTCACCGGCGCGCAGCAGGAGCGCGACGATGATAAAGCTTGCCAGCAGCGAGGAGCCGCCCTGGCTCATAAAGGGCAGGGTGACGCCGGTCAGCGGGATCAGGCGGGTTACGCCGCCAACGATCAAGAAGGCCTGGAAGCTGATGGCTGCCGTAAGACCGGTGGCGCTAAAGGCGGCAAGGTCGGATTTAGCGCGGGCAGCCGTGGTGAGGCCACGCACGGCAAAAAGCATAAACAGGATGAGCACGGCGCCGCCGCCCAAAAGGCCCATCTCCTCGCCGATAGCCGAAAAGATAAAGTCGGACTCGACGACGGGGATGTTGTTGGCCATGCCGTTGCCGATGCCAACACCGACCAGGCCGCCATCGGCAAGCGAGAAGAGCGACTGGACGATCTGGTAGCCCTGGCCCTGGGCGTCCTTAAACGGATCGACCCAAACCTGGAAACGCACCTGAACGTGAGACAGGAACTTGTAGGCGCCCACAGCTCCAACGGCTAAGAGCGCAAGGCCGATAACGACATACGAAAAGCGCCCCGTGGCAACGTAGAGCATCAGCAAGAAGATGGTGTAGAACAGCACGGCCGAACCCAGGTCGCGTTCGAAGACGACGACGAGCAGGCACACACCCCACACGGCAAACAGCGGCAGCAGCAGTCGCAGGCGAGGGATCTTAAAGCCCAGGATCTTGCGGTTGGAGATGGAGAGCAGCTCGCGGTTCTCGGCCAGGTACCCGGCCAGGAACAGCACGATAAAGACCTTGGCGAACTCGCCAGGCTGGATGGTAAAGCCCGCGATGCGAATCCACAGCTTGGAGCCCGAGATCGTGGTGCCGATAAAGATGGGCAGCATCAGCAGGATGATGCCGATGATGCCAAAGGTGTACTTGTAGCGCATGACCACGTCGAGGTTTTTGACCAGTGCGAGCGTTCCCACCATCAGGGCCACCGAGACAAACAGGATGATGAGCTGTGAGATGGCGAGAGCGGGGGCGAGGCGTGTCACGAACGTGATGCCGATGCCCGAAAGTATAAATACGATGGGTAGGATGGCGGGGTCGGCGCCGGGCGCCAAGATGCGCACGGCGATATGTGCCGCGGCGAAGGCGGCAAAGAGGCCGATCGGCACGGCGAGTGTCTCAAAGGAGATGGCGGCGCCCGCGGTGAGCACGTACATCGCATACAGCAGGATGACGGGGAACGCCGAGGCGATGAGCAAGAGCAGTTCGGTGTTGCGGCGACTCATAAGCGGCACTCCCTTTCTAATTCTTATCGGAGGCTTCGGCCTCGGCGGACTGTTCGGCGGTTTTCTCGGAATCTGATTCGGAGGTCGATCTCTGGTCGGTGTTGTCGCGAATCGTTTGCGCGTCGATCACCTGGCGGGTCTGCTCCTCGTCGATCTGGTGGCGGTACTTGGATATCGTGTCCTGCGCATCGTCGACACTTGTTTGCGGAATACCCGCCTTGAGGCGGTTTTGCGTGTCTTCGGGCAGGTCGGACAGCTTGATACTGGTTTCGCTTTCGAGCCAGTGAAGCTTGAGTCCGAGCGGCTTGCCGGGAAGGCCGCGCCAGACGGCGACATTGCCCTGGTAGGTACCCAGGTAGTACGAGCCGGTGACACCCGTGTAGGCCCAGATGGCAGCCGCCAGCACCAAGACGAGACCTAAGACGACGCCGATGGTGACGTTGCGGCGACGCACGCGTTGCGCCTCGCGCATAACGCCATCGTCAACCAGGTCAACGACTACTACGGTCACGTTGTCGTGGCCGCCGGCGGCAAGCGCCGCGTCCACTAGGTTGTCAACGCAGATTTGCGCGGTTGAGGACTGCGTGGCGATGTTCTCGATATCGCTATCGGGAATCATGCTCGAAAGGCCGTCAGAGCACAGTATCAGGCGGTCGCCTTCCTCGATATGCAGAGTGAAGTGGTCGGCATACATGGCGGGGTCTGAGCCCAGCGCACGGGTGATGACCGAACGGTTGGGGTGGACGCGAGCCTCGTCTGCCGTGATCTCGCCGGCGTCCACGAGCTCCTCCACGTAGGAGTGGTCGCGGGTCACGCGGATGAGCGTGCCCTCGTGGAGCAGGTAGGCGCGAGAGTCGCCCACGTGGGCGATGGCGAGCGTGTCGTTTTCGATATAGGCGCAAGTGGCTGTGCAGCCCATGCCGGGCTTGCCTAGGCCGTTCAGGGCCGCCTCGATTACGGCGGCGTTAGCTGCCTCGACGGCTGCCGCCAGGCGTGCTGCGTCGGCGGACTGCGGGGCCGTCTTGGCAATAGTCTCGACGGCGATGGAAGAGGCTACCTCGCCGGCGGCGTGACCGCCCATGCCGTCGCATACGCAAAAGAGCGGCGACTGCACCAGGTAGGAATCCTCATTGTGCGGGCGCACACAGCCAACGTCGGAGCGGGCACCCCACATGAGTTGCGTGGTGGTGCCGGCATCATAGGTCGAGTCGGTCTCGATGCGCTCCTCGGTCAGGGGCTCAAAGCTCATGGTCGAGCCGGGGTCTTTGAGCTTGGCTTCAACGGCGGCTACGTCGATCTCGGCTGTGTCACCGGGAGAGACGGTGTCGGTCTCGGCGTTTGATTCGGAATCGCCGGTGTCCGGGGAGTCGGGCTCCTCGGACACGCGGGCGGTCGACTCGTCGTCTTGCGGGCTGACGTCTATAGGCTCGGGCGCCGGCGTAGACACGGGCGCAACCTCGGATGCCGGGGCTATGGGAAACGCCGGCGCGGCGGGCTCGGGTGCCGCAAACACCGCAGCGCTCTCGTTGATTGCCGCGGCGACAGGCTCTGCAAAGTGAGCTGGCGCCGGGGTTGCTTCGGGCGCTGTGGGCTGTTCCGCGGCATGTGCGCCGATGGGCGCCGCTACGGTATCCTCTTCGTCCTCGTTATCGGCGAGATCCGAAATATCATGCGTTACATGCGAAAGAGGCAGGGAGAACACGGTGTCCTCGGGTTCCACGGGTGCGGAGCCCGCCGGAGCGGCGTGGGCCGGCGCAGCTGTGGCGGCAGCCGGTGCCTCGGTCATAGTCGCGGACTTGTTCTCCTCGTCGATCATCGACGGTTCACCTTCATGACCACGTCGCCAATCTGGACTTCGTCGCCCTCGCGCAGCGTTGCGGGCTCCACAAGCTGGCGGCCGTTGACGAGCGTGCCGTTAAGCGAGTTGAGGTCTTCGATGATGAGCGCCGGGCCCTGCAGCGAAAAGCGCGCATGCGAGGCCGAGACGAACGGTTCGTTGATGCAGATGTCCGAAGATGGCGAGCGACCGACGATGACGGGGCCGAGCATGTCTACGTGGATGCCGCGGATACCGCGCGGACCCTTGTCCACATCGATCGTCCAGATAGCCGAGTCGCGGCGCTGTCCGCGCACAAGTCCCACGCCGGTCTTCATGACGGCGAACAGGAAGATATAGAGCAGGGCGACCAGGACGATGCGGCCTGCAAAAAGGACGATATCGATGTTCATAAGAGACTATCCCCTAAATTCAAAGGTGCTCAGGCCAAACGTCAGCAGATCGCCGTTGCGCAGCGGGCAGCGCGTAATGCGGCGGTTGTTGACGAGCGTGCCGTTGGTGGAATTGAGGTCCTCGATCGACCAATCCGAGCCCGTAAAGGTGAGCTGGGCGTGGCGGCGCGACACGTTGGGGTCGCGCAGGGCAATATCGGAAACCGAGCGCTCGCGACCGATAGTCACCTGTGCGGAGGTGATGCTATGGCTCTCGCCGCTCACGACGTCGACGAGCTGGGCGAGCGGGCGCTGCGGGGCGCGAGTGCTCGCCATGTTGGAGGCGATGCCGGCTGCGGCGCCTAGGCCCACGGCGGCACCGGTCGCGGCGGCTCCGCCCATGCCGGCAAGCGCGTCGCGCGAGACGGTCTGCGGCACCGGGATGGGTGCTGCGGCGGGGTCGGGGACGCTAGGCGCGAAGGGGTCTGCCACGGCAAGCGGGTCGGGAGCGGCGGCGCGAGGCGTCGGCTGCTGCTGGGGCATGGCGGCGGGGCGCTGCTGCTGCGGGGCAGCAAACTGCTGCTGGCCGGCGCGCGGGGCGCTGGCGGCACGGCTTGCCGCGGAGTTGTTTTGGCCCAGACCGTTTTGATAGGCGCGCTCTTCTTCGTACAGGCGGCCGAGCGTGGGGGCATCGACGTTCTCGGCAAAGACCGAGAACTTGCCGGCGCGCAGCTGCGGATCGATCATAAAGCGCACGAGGGGCTCGCCGACAAAGACATAGCGGCGCTTTTCGGCCTGCGCCTTCACAAACTCGCGGACCTCGCGCGAAAGCTCGGGGTAGAACGGGGCGAGCATGGGGTCGTCGTCGGCGGCGATCAGGATGGTATAGAGTGCCGGCGCCGTGTTGACGCCGTTGATCACCAGAGTCTGATCCTCCATGTCGCGAGCGGCCTGCTTGGCAAGCTTCTTAAAGGAGAACGGGGCACGGGTGGCACCGAAGATGCCGGCCACGTGGTCCTCGAAGATGTTCAGGAAGTTCACGAAAGATCACTCTCCGTATAGGTTCTTTGGTATCCGAGCAAATATAGGCATATCCCAACGATTATAGAGGATAGGGTTCCCGCAACCGCCGCCTTGGCGACGACCGCGGCTGCAAGGCTGGCAATTTCCATATGGTGTGCAAGACAGGACGCCGCTGCGCAGCCGATGCCGGCGACAGCGATGGCGGCGATTACGGCAAGGTTTGAGCCCTGATCGGCACGCTTGGCATGGGCGTTGAGCAGCGCAGATGACGCCGCGGCAGTTGCCGCTACCAGCACAAAGGCAGCCCAAAGGAGTGGGTCTCCCAGCGCTGCGGCAACGTTACCGAGCCCCAGCACGCCTCCGGCTGAAAGCGCGACCGTGGCCAGACGGGCAAAAAGTGCGCCCATGCCCGTTGCCGCGGCGGCGCTTGCCGGGCCGAGCCAAAATGACGCGACGCCGGCGGTGACCCCAGCTGCCAGGAAGGTATTGCCGGTCAGACAGCCAAGCGCGAGTGCACAGGTGAGTGCGGCGCTCGCGGCAGCCTCGGTGCGACCCCAGGCGATCCACCAACCGGACATGGCGGCGGCAAAGATCACCGCGACGGGCAACATCGACAGGACGCCCTGTGCCTGCATGGTGGCGTTTGCCATGAGCACCAAAAAGCCCACAGCCGAGATGGCCGAGCCAATCTGGGGGGCCAGGCCGGCCGCCGCTCCGATCGCGATAGCCGCAATGACCAGGCCGGGAAGCGCCGCGACGCCGGCCGTCTGCATCAGCAAAAAGCTAAAGGCGCCGCACGTTAGCGCCGAGATAGCGTGCATGGCGTAGTCGCGCGCATGGCTCCAGCGCGTGCCTGCCCAGCCGAGTGCGGGGTCGACTTCGATGGTGTCGTCCTCGTAGTGCGACGGCTCGATATCGTCGAGCTCCTGCTCGTCATCCGAAAGTTCGCCAACCATTTGCTCCAGGCTGCGACGGCCTTCGCGCACGCTGCCCAGACCGGCAAGGAGCTGGTCGCAAAATGCCTCGATGCTGTTGGGGCGGTCCTGCGGCATGGGGGAGAGCGCGCTCATGAGCGCGGCCTCGGCTCCCGGGGGAAAGTGTGGTATCAGCTCGCTGGGATAGGTGGCGCCGCCGATGATGCGGCCGAGCGAGTCGGCGGGCGTGGCCGCCATAAAAGGAGCGCTGCCGCACAGGCCCTCGTAGATCACACAGGCGAGGGCAAAGACATCGGCGCGCTCGTCGACCGTGCCGGTCTCGATATCGAGCTGCTCGGGCGGCATGTAGCCGATGGTGCCGCCGCGTGAGCCGCCAAAGCCACCGGCGGACGACAGCCGCGCCATGCCAAAGTCGGTGAGCTTTACATTGCCCGAGTGGTCGATGAGCACGTTGGCGGGCTTAATGTCCAGGTGGAGTACGCCATTACTGTGGGCGAAGGTGAGCGCCTGGCCCAGGGCATCGGCAATGGCCGCGGCCTCGTCAAAGGTAAGTGAGTGGCCGTCCGCGCGGTGCAAAAACTCGGCCAGCGACATGCCATCGACATATTCCATAACCAGGTAGGCATAGGCTGTGTCGTGCGTAAAGTCGATGACCTGCACGATGTTGGGATGTTGAAGCATGGCGGCAGTGTGCGCCTCGCGCAGGACATCCATGATGTCGCTAGCGGGCATGCCGGCACCGTTGATAAGGGGGATGCGTTTAATGGCGACGCGGCGGCGCAGGTGCGTGTCGCGGCAGATCTCGATGGAGCCAAAACCGCCGGTCGCAAGTGTCTCGAGCGGCTGGTACCGCTTGAGCAGCTCGCGAGAGCTGGTGCCCTCCAAAGGAACGTCCGGCGAGAACCGGGCGGTATGTTGCGAGAAAAGCGGCATGGCCAACCCTCGTGCGTTTAAAGTTCGTTTGCGAGCGGCGGGCGCGGGGCCGAGCCGTTCGCGGTGGCATAGATGCTGCTAGTGTAGCACGCTCGGGCAGATGGCGAGGATAGCGGGATGCGAGGTGGCCCGATCGATTCGGCCCGTTTCGGCTCGTTTGGAAAGCGCATCTCAGTTTTCAGCCAAATTATGGGATGCGCTTTCCAAATGGGGTGGGCTGCGGAAACTGCATCCCAGAATATTGCCCTGGAACGGGATGCGCTTTCCGAACCGGCGTCCAAAAGGAAACCGCATCCCGCTTTGATGTGGGGACTGCGAACAAAAGCCGGACCGTGATCTGGCGCGGATTGGAGTTCGCCTGAATCATTGATGCTGGCTGGTGTGAGAACAGAGATAAACGAGCGGCTCGAGCGATATAATGACACGCTATGGAGGCCGTATGCTCTTTTCCCGCCGTTCTGCTACATTTGCCTGCGCCATTGCGCTTGTCGTAATGGCGGTCACCCCTTATCACCGGTTTTCATCTTCAATCGGCCTAGCGTCAGGTGCAATGACCTGGCTCGTTATCCTGGGCGCATGCCTCGCGGCGTTTGTTCATGGTGCTGCGCTATGCAAGGGGGGAATGAGAAGGCCGAGGCATCTCGGTGCCATCGGTGTTTTCCTTGGTGTTATTGCAACGGTTCCCGAATGGGCCGACCTGGCTTTCTATGCTCGCGGAGACTCTATTCCAATCGTGTTTGCACCGATTTGGTTGTTACATGGCGTTTCGTGTGTCTCGTGCTTTGTTGGGTCGCTGCTTCTCTCATATGTTATTTGGGGCACGGCGGACTCTCCTTTGACGCAGAGGTCGACACGGACTGACGAAAGGGAAACTCGTCACCCGCAGGACGCGATTTTTACAGAAACAATAGCCGTCATGTCTTGCCTGCTGTTTTGCTGTCGAGTTTCATGGAGAGTCGTTCCCGAGCCATGGGGGATGCCCCCTGTAACGGCCGCGTCAATTGGCCTTGCGCTTTTAATTCCGTTGGTCTATCTCGCATTGACTGTGGCCCCGCCGTTTTGCCGCCCTCGTGCCTTTGGCCATGGGCGGCGCGACGTGTTTGCCTGTTCTGTGCTCGTAGCAGTTCCTATTGGTCTTATTCCGGCTGTTGAGGCGACATACTTCGCAAGCGATGCCGTGGTCATTGCATTGCTGGCGATGGGGTCCGTTATCGCTGCTGCCTTCGTATGCATGTTGCTAAGGGGGAAACGGGACAACAATTCGGATATCGCCTGTGCGTCCGACACATTCGATGCGGGGGTGTTTTCCCCTGCCCTGTCGCCTAGAGAAGAGCAGTTTGTTCGACTGCTGCTCAAAGGGAAAACGCCGGCGGAAATTGCCAAGGAGACGGATACGAAGCCATCGACGGTGAGAACAACGCTTCACCGAGCATACGGGAAGGCGTCGGTTGCGGGCTCACGCGAGCTCGTGGCGCTGTTTGCGGGTGAGGGCGATACTGTAGGGCATGAGCTACCGCAGCGGCATGCTGACGATATAGTGGCATCAGCTCGAACGCGCCGGCTGTTTCGATACCTGCTCACATTATTCTTTATCCTCCTTGCGGCGGGGCCCTTGGTAATGGCGGATAGCGATTGGGGGTCCGGTGTTTCGCGGGCTGTCGCCTTTTCCCTCTTAAGCTACGCATTGGGTCTCGGACTGCTTCTGTCGCTACGCTACGCGGGTGGAAAAGCGAATCGTGGCGCTGCGCTGGATAGAGCGGGTGAAGCGATTTGGCTCGGAAGCCCGTACGTATGGGCGGTGCTATCTGCTGTGGAATGGTCTTTTATCTATATCGCGGCATTGATGTGCATACGCGTTCCGTTGATGGCTGTGCCGGTCCTGTTTTGCGGCGTGGCGTCTACGGCTTCGCTCGCTGTTGGGCTGCGTCCGTTTAAGGTGCATGCCCATGCTCGGGCTATCGTGCCGTTGGTGTCAATGGGCATGGTTGCCTTAATCTATGCGGTCGCTAGGGGGCGAATCCATGGACTTGCGGTGCTGACGGGGGTGCTGCTCACATATATAGTGATGCGAAGCTGTCCGCAGCGCAAAATGCTTGGGATATGGATGCTTTGCTTCGGGGCGACGGCTCCTGTTTGGGCTGTCTTGCTCAATATGGTGCAGGATCTGACGGTTTTCGAGCCGTTGTTCCTCGCGTCGTTGTTGGGGCAAAGTTCGGCTGTCAATGTCGTCGTGGCAACGGTGATTGTTTGCTGGTCTGTGCCCATGTTCGTTACGCACATCGCGCTCGCCCGCTCGGTTGAGGACGAGAAGGCCGTCTTGGAGTACCGGGCGAACGGGTCCACCGAAACGGCCCGCGTGCGCCAGCTGGCCCTGCTTACGTCGCGCTCCCTTTCTGATGTTCAGTCGCAAATTTTGCTGATGACGGCAGAGGGGGCAACGACAAAGGCCATTGCGGAGGATGTCGGTTACGCTGCATCTACGGTGCAAGCGCTGCGGTCTGCATCTTACCGCCAGTTGAAGATCAAGAATAAGGCGGAGCTAATTTTATTGTTATCGCAGGTAAATAACGTGTAAACGCCTGAGCAATCAACTCAATAGCGGGTGTTTACAGACATCTTTCTCTATTCATGCGAAGGTTGCCGTGCGTCGACGCATTGTTAACCGCTTTTGATTGGAGAAGGCCATGATTAAGCCAAGGAGCGCTATTGCTCGAATCGGAGTCGGCTTGGTGATTGCAGCTGGTCTGTCCCTAGGGGTTCCCGCTGCATCGTTTGCACAAGAGGAGTTTGACACCTCTCAGGTTTCCAGCATTACTCAAAACGCCGATACGGGAATTACGACCTGTACGAACAATGCCGATAAGGCATTTAGTTTTCAATGTGCCGGGACGAGTGCAACTGGCTACCGTCAAAAGGATGATTCCTCATCGCTCTATCTGGATATCCAGGGCCATACGGGAAATCCGCTTCGGTTATATACAGACGGTGCGTATAACACAAGCGGTAGCGGCAGCATGAATTGTACTCAGGGAACGTATCGTTCGAATCACAAGGGACAGTGGGAAATGTATAACCTCGTCCGTGAGAACGGGCGATCTGCGGCGCGACTGACTGCATGGGCGGAGTCTGGCTACGGCACTGTTATTGGCGTATGGAGCCCCGACTGCGTCGGGCATTTCCACAAGCTTCCCGCATAGTTGTTTGAAATGGCTCCCTTCCGGCTTTCTGGGTCGGAAGGGGGAGGAGGACGTATGAACCAAAAGCTCGCAAGATACGAACTGTCGAAAACGATTAGACGTCCAGCTTTTATCCTTGCTCTCTTGATTGCGGTCGCAGTTGCAATAGCTGCCGCGCTGGAGCCGTGGGCAAATTTGGAAAAAGAGCGCCACAACCTTCTTTCTTTTGGTTACGGCGTTGGCGTGCAAGCCGAAAATTATCTCGGTCAAACACGTGAAAGCAGCTTCGGTAACTGGATTGTTGTGAGCGCGAACGCGCCACTGTCTGCGTCGGTGTTTTTCTATGCACTGCCCCTGCTTGCAATGTTGGCTGGATCTTGGTCGTGTCTCTTTGAGCGTTTGAGTGGTTATGACATGCAGATATGCACGCGCGTTTCCAGAAAGGCGTACGTGAACGTAAAGATGCTGTCTGCTTTCCTCTCCGCGTTTACAGTGACTGCCATTCCTCTGCTCGTCAATTTCCTGATCGTCTCGATGCTTTTTCCTGCGTATCTTCCTCGGGTCGATGAGTCGACTTACGTAGGACTTTACCTGCATAGCTACTTCTCCGGTCTATTTTATTCGCATCCTTTGTCATATGTGCTCGCATACACGCTGTTCGATGCTGTCACGCTCGGGACTTTATCCATGGCTGTAACTGGCTTCTCAATTTTGTTTCGTAGCAGAATCAAAGCGATAATTGTCCCGTATCTGCTAATGGTTGCGTGGCATTTTGCAAATGGCTGGATCTTCGGCGTAATGGCTTGTGTGGGGTTTAACTGCAATATCCTCAACAGCATCAGGTCGGAATCGCTGAATAACTGGCCAGACATTCGAGCCGGTTTTGCGGAAATCATATTATTGACCCTTGCTTCGTTGGCTTTTTCTGGGGCGTGGAAAAGACGCGAGGTGGTCTGATGCTGTTTAGGCTGGTCGCCGCGGACCTGAGGACCGTTTTGAAGAAGAACATCCTTACTTTTATTGCAATTGCGGCAGTGACCGTTGCGGACTTGGTGTACGCCTACGGATTGTCTTCTGTGTATGGGGTTAGAACGGATACCTTGGGGTTTGCGGATAATCTTGCGCTCGTGTTTGCCGGATCTGCTCCGTTTGAGCCTAGGCCCGGGGTCATGTTTGTGCCTCCGCTAGGATGGCTATTTCTCATTCTGCTTATTCTCTATACAACACTCGACTATCCGACCGAATCGTTGCACGGGTTTGGTTTGCAAGCGCTTGTTCGATGCCGGGCAAGAACCCTTTGGTGGGTCTCGCGTTTTATCTTGGTGGCGGCAGTAACGGCATTTTCACTGCTCGTGGTGGTTTGCTCTGTTGTGATTTGGAGCTTGGTGGTGAGCTCCTCGTTCAGCGCGGTCATTCATGGTGAGTCGCTTCAACTGGCTAATTTGGCGCCGTGGTTTCTCAAAGCTGCCGAGGCAGATGCGCTGCCGTTTTTCATAGGTCTCTTATTTGCTTTTGAGGCGCTTGCGTTTGCGCAGGCAGCGGTTGGGTTTGTGCTTGGGTCGTCAGTCTCGTTTGTGGTTTTAATGAGCTACCTGATCTGCTCGGCATATGCACGACATTGGGCGCTATTGGGTAACGCCTTGATGCTGTTGCGCTGGGGTGGAATTGTCAAAGAGGGAATCGCGGCGGGCTCGAGTGTCTTGTCATCAATTGGGCTTATGTCGTTATGCCTATCGTTGGGTGGACTGTGGTTTCGAAGGGCCGACCTTATAGAAAAGGGGGACAAGATATGAGTGTGATCGTAAGGGGCGTATCGAAGCGCATGGGTAAAAACGATGTCCTGCGCAACGTGTCCATCGAGGTTGACCCTGGGACTGTGGTCGGGCTTCAGGGGATAAACGGTTCGGGTAAGACCATGCTCATGCGAGCGGTTTGCGGGTTGATCAAGCCTACCGAAGGCGAAATCTCTATCGATGGCCAAAGGCTTGGGGCGGACATCTCGTTCCCGCCGAGTCTGGGGATGTTGATCGAGGCGCCTTCCTTTTTGGGATATCTGTCTGGCTACGACAATCTGAAGCTCATCGCTCAGATCAAGGGCGTTGCCACCCCCGAGGACATTCGCTCTGCCCTGCGGCTCGTGGGGCTCGATGCAGACGAAAAAAAGAAGTTCCGAGCATACTCGCTTGGGATGAAGCAGCGTCTGGGGATAGCTGCGGCAATTATGGAGAAGCCGAAGCTGCTTGTTCTCGATGAGCCAACGAATGCCCTCGACGAAGCGGGCGTTGAAATGCTCAAGCGCGTTGTGGCGATGGCGGCATCAACGGGTCGTGAGGTCCTTCTGTCCAGCCATGACGGAGAGGTGCTCGAGGAACTGGCCGATCGGGTTTACTGCATGCGCGACGGTGCCGTTGTGAAAGTTCGGGAAAGGTCGTGAGCGCGATGAAGAAGACCCTGTGGACGAGAAGATCGGCGCTCGCGCTTTTTTGCTGTGCTGCTGCCGGCCTTGCGGGCATGAGGGTGAGCGTCGTTAACGGGAACCGGACGGTCATTCCTGAGAAATATTACGCGGAGGGCGAATGGCTCTCGATGGATGGAGCGTTTCTGGGGTCGAAGGATGTGGTGACTGATGGGTATTCGTTTTGCATAGACGGGGCAGAGTTGCTCACGCCGCGCGAGTATCTCAAACGAGCACATGACGATTATTCAAAATATGGCACCGTGGATACGAAAACGAGACTGAAGGATGCCGACATCACGTGCGTTATCGCCGTAAAGATGCGTGTCAGAAATAGGGATAATATCGACGGTGGAATCAAAGCGTATGTTTGGCATCTGGTCCCGGAGTCTGCGCCAAACTATGATTTTGTAGTCAATACCGATCTGATAACGCAAGCCATGCCGGTCCTTGGCGGCTCTGCTGCGTTTGCCGTGGAGGTTGGGGCAGAAAACGAGTTGCTCGTCCCATTTATGATGCAGAACACCAACGACTATTTCGAAGGTTACGAGACCGTCCGTTTTGAGAAAGCATTTCCCGGGACTTACACGATGAAGATGACCGATCTGCCGGAGCGGAGGCTCTTAAGGTTTGAAGTGAAATAGCTCGAGAGCAAGGCAAAACGGGTCCATTGGCGGTACGCGCGCCCGATTCCAGGCGCCCCGGCCCGGAATCGGGCGCGGGACGAGGCGCCTTCGGTGTCGGCCGGCCTACCGCTTCTTCTTGCTCTTCTTCTGCTTGCGCTGCTTGCCCTTGGTCTCCTGGGGCTTGTCGCCCTGTTTTGCTTCGGCAGCGGCCTTTTCTGCCTTCATCTTCTTGCGTTTGGTCTCGATGCGGAGCTTTTTGTTGATGCGCGCCTTAAGGAAGGGACCGAACTGCTCGGCATCGCCGCGGACAAAGGTGTCCTTAGGGATCGTCACGCCCTGGTCGGCGAACATGGCCACAAAGATGCGCTCGCCGTCGAGCACGTGGTCGAGCTTTTCAAACGGGAAGAACTGCGACTTGCCGCTCGTGCCCCAAACCATCAGGCCGTCCTCGTTGGCGGCGACGCGGCGATAGCGGCCACCCATGGACTCGTCGGCCTCAACGGCGTCGATAAAGTCGCGGGCGAGGGTGTGGTGCAGGTTTTTGCTCCACCAGGCCAAAAAGGCGCCGAATACGATCAAGACGACGCCAAACTTGATCCAGTTGCCGCCGGCCACCAGCATGCCGATGCCGATGAGCGCGGCAATTGCCGCGGCGACATACAGCGAGCCGCGACGCCTGGGCGAGGCGACCAGGCGGGCGAAGTCGGTGACGAGGTCGTTTTCGTATTGGTACTCGTTGAGGTACAGGATGCCGTCGTCGGCTGCGGCCTGCTCCTCGAGCGCGACCTCGACCTGGTCGGCTGCTTCGGAGGGAACGAGGTTGCTCTCTGCGTCTGCCATGCTCTTTGGACTCCTATCGCGGCGGGCTCGCCGTACGGGTTATTATGGAATGCAGTATGCCGTGCGACCGCATGGCCGCCGCGGCAACAAGACTCAGTATACCCGGGGGAGCACCCATGGAATCGTTGTACCGAAAGTATCGCCCGCTCACCTTTGACTCCGTGGTGGGCCAGCAGCATATCGTCTCGACGCTCGAGCACGCCATCACCGAGGGGCGCCTGTCCCACGCCTACCTGTTCTGCGGACCGCGCGGCACGGGCAAGACCACCATGGCGCGCATTCTGGCCAAGGCGCTGCTGTGCCGCAATGCCGAGGCGGCGCGCGCCGAGGGTGCAAGCGGCTGCATGCCCGACGGTACTTGCGAGGAGTGCGAGCTCATTGCCGAGGGTAACCACCCCGATGTCTACGAGCTCGATGCCGCCTCCCGCACGGGCGTGGACAATGTGCGCGAGGAAATCATCAACTCCGTCAACTTTGCCCCGGTGCGCGGCAAGTACAAGATCTATATCATCGACGAGGTCCACATGCTCACGACGGCGGCGTTCAACGCGCTGCTCAAGACGCTCGAGGAGCCGCCGGCACACGTGATCTTTGTGCTGTGCACCACCGACCCGCAAAAGATTCTGGAGACCATCCTCTCGCGCTGCCAGCGTTTCGATTTCCATCGCATCGGCAACGAGGATATCGAGCGTCGCCTGGCATACGTGTGCGAGCAGGAGGGCTTCGATTACGACGATGAGGCGCTGGCTATCGTGGCGCGCCATGCCAAGGGCGGTATGCGCGACGCGCTGTCCACGCTGGAGCAGCTGAGCGTCTTTGGCAACGGTTCTGTGCATGCGGACGACGCCCGCTCGCTTTTAGGCGAGGTTTCGGACCAGATTCTGGGCGAGTTTTCCCGCGCCATTGCCGATCGCGATGTTGCCGAGCTCTATGGACTGATCCGTGCGCAGGTCGAGGAAGGAAACGACCTGCTGGAGCTGACGCGCGACCTGGTGGCGCATGTGCGTGACGTGTACGTTGCCTGCGTTGCCGGTGCCCGTGCCGAGCTGTTTGAGGGCGGCTCCGAGCAGGCCGAGGCGCTTGCTGCCGAGGCCGCTGCCTTTGGCGAGCATCCTGCCGACCGCCTGGCCCGTGTGCTGACGGTGCTCGACGATGCCGCACTGGAGATGAGGGGCGCGAGCGACGTGCGCCTGGTGCTCGAGATCGCCTGCACGCGCCTGGCACGTCCCGAGGCCGATTTAACGATTGAGGCATTGGCCGAGCGCGTGGCCCGCTTGGAGGCCATGGTTGCCAACGGCGCCGTGCCGGCGAGCGTGGCTGCTGCTCAGGCCGCCGCGCCTGCAGCATCCGTACCCGCTGCTGCCCAACAGCCGACGCTAATTTCGGGCGCTCGTGCTGCCGCTCCGGCGGCATCCGCTGCCCCCGCTGCTACGTCCGCGCGCCAGGGCGGTATGCCTTGGGACCGTGGTGCTGCTGTTCCGGCTGCCCAGCCTGCGTCCCGTTCTGCGTCCGTGTCAGCTTCCAAGCCTGCAGCGCCTGCACCTCAGCCTGCGCCGACTCCGACGCCTCAGCCCGTTGCGGCTCCCGCGCCTGCCACCGCTCCGGCACCTAAGCCCCAGTCCAACAATGCCGCCCAGGTTGCCGCCGCCGGTACTGCCGAGACGCCCGCGGTCGAGGATGCCGGAGAGCTGCAGCGCAAATGGGCCGAGGTTGTCGAGCGTGTCAAGGCGCGTCAGGCTTCCTACGCGGGGCTTTTGCTCAATGCCCGCGCCACGGCTGACGACGGCTCCAGGCTCACGGTCTCGTTCCCCGCGGGCTCGACCTTTGCCATCAAGATGCTTGGACGCGCCGACACGCAGTCGGTGGTCCTGCCGACAGTCAGTGCGGTCTTCGGTCGTCGTACCGTCGACTATGTCCTGGATGGGGGTGGCACGCCGGCTCCTCAACATGAGGAGCATTCTCCATCTGCACGGGCTGCGGTATCTGCGGACCCGCAACCCGTGTCCTCGGCGGCCCCTGCATCCTCGAGCGCCAGCGCGACGCAGCCAAAAGCAGCACCGATAGCGGCGCCGACCCCGTCGGCGCCTAAGCCCGTCATGGCCAAACCGGCTGCTCCGACACCCGCGCCCAAGCCTGCCTCGCCCGCGCCCAAGTCGTCTGACCTGGGCAAAGCCCCCTGGCTGCGCTCCGACAACCCCGCCGGCGCTCCTGCCACGGGCAAGCTCCCGACCGAGCCCGCGCCCCGAGCGCCCGAGCGCGCGTCCGCTCCCAAGGCTCAGCCCGCCGCGCCGTCTGCGCCATGGGAATCCGAGCAGGTTCCCTACGACGATGCCATGGTTGGCGGTTTTGTTGCCGATGCTGGTGGGGACGATCTGCCTCCGTTCGACGTGCCGGGTGCGGCGTCCGCGCCCAAGTCCGCTGCAACTGCCCCCAAAGAGGAGGACGCTCCTGCAGCTCCCTGGGAGTCCAACTCCGGTGCGGGCGGCCCCTTCGGCCATCAGGGTGCAGCCCCGAGCATCCCGCAGACCGAGGACGAGGCCAAAGCCCTCATCCGCAGCGTCTTCGGCCAGTCCACCATCTTCAAGCCGGTGGAGTAGCTGCGCAGGCGGGTATACTGCTCAAGAAGAGAACCCCTTGCCCGGGCGCATCTGTATTTCGGACATGTGCAACGTGGTGCCGCGTATATCGCACTCGAGCAGACAGGCGCGTGACGGTCGGCCTAGGATGCTGAGGTCGATACGATACGTCGCATGGCTGTCCGTGTACTCGACTTGCTCGGCGTTGACGGTTGCTCCGATTGTAAATAAAGAGCCCAGTTCGGCATCGACAATCTTGGAGTCCTTTATCTTGACCTTGAACTCTTGGTAGAGGGACGGGCTGTTGTAGTAAATGGTTCGGGTTCCGTCGGTGCATTCATCGGTCGTCTCCCATTTGACGACGGGCTGGTCCGAGCTGGCTATCAGCAGTTCTGCTCCAAAAGCTATGGCATGGGTGATGATAACCAGTAATACCCAGACGACAAAGAGATAGAGAACCACATATGCAACGGGGTGTTTTGAGCGGATGTTTTGGAGTACGGCTGGGACATTCACGAGGGCACCTCCAAATCGTCATCTATGACAATCAAATTATACCCAGCCGCCATGCGTGCCGCCTCGAGCAGCGGCTCGGCATTTTGCCATGTAGCCTTGTAGCCCTACGCATAAACTGCCTGGTTCCAGCTCTGCTAGATGTAGCTTGAGATAATTATGCAACCTTGCATAATTCGACCTTGCATAATCTTGGGCGTGCGTCACGCTCAAGGACATGTATATCGACTGAGGTAGCGTGTCCGCCCCGCTTGCTTGCCCCGCGCCGTGGTACGATTTTTGAGTTTGAAAGTCCCGCCGTGCTCCGGCTGCCCTTGCAGCTCGGCGTGCGGCCGCACGTAAAGGAGCCATCATGGCCGGTATGAACATGCAGCAGATGATGAAGCAGGCTCGCAAGATGCAAGAGCAGCTTGCCGCCGCGCAGGAGAACCTCAAGTCCCAGACCGTCGACGCCTCTGCCGGCGGCGGCATGGTCAAGGTGACCGTTAACGGTGAGATGGAACTCGTCAACCTCACCATCGATCCCGATGCGCTCGATCCCGAGGACGTCGATATGCTGCAGGACATGATCATGGCTGCCGTCAACGAGGCCGTCCGCGGCGTCAACGAGCTCGCCAACAAGCAGATGGGCGCCATCACCGGCGGCCTCAACATCCCGGGCATGCCGTTCTAAGACGCGCATATATATGAGTGCCAACCATAGCCTGCAAAAATTGCTCGATGAGCTGGGCCGCCTGCCGGGCATTGGCCCCAAGTCGGCTCAGCGCATCGCCTATTACCTGCTCGAGGCCGATGCCGAGGAGGCGCGTCGCCTGGCCGAGGCCATCCTGGAGGTTAAGCAGGAGGTTCACTTTTGCAGCCGCTGTTTTAACTACGCCACGGCCGACGAGTGCTCCATCTGCCAGGATTCGATGCGCGATACCACTCGCATTTGCGTGGTGGGCGAGCCGCGCGATGTCCAGGCGATTGAGCGCACGGGCAGCTACCATGGTCTCTACCACGTATTGGGCGGCGTGATCAGTCCCATGGACAAGATTGGCCCCGAGCAGCTGCACATTCGTGAGCTGTTGGCGCGCTTGGGGCACGAGGATATCCACGAGGTCATTATCGCCACCAACCCCAATATCGAGGGCGAGACCACGGCGAGCTACCTGGCGCGTACCATTAAGCCGCTGGGCGTTGAGGTGTCGCGTCTGGCGAGCGGCCTTCCCGTGGGCGGCGACCTGGAGTATGCCGACGAGCTTACGCTTGGGCGCGCCATCGAGGCCCGTCGCACGATTTAGGTGGCGAGCCTGCTCCTGCCGTATGTCTTCATCGCGACGCACGGGGTAGTCATAATTCCCCGTGCGACTGTAAGTTTGTTGTGCAACAAAGATGCTTTGTATCCGCTTATCGCATGGATGCTTCCACTCGCATCCTTAATTTGCCCATTCGTTGCGCAACCTTTTGGGTTCGCTGATACACTCAAATATGGATTCGAATGAATGCGCCGCTCCCGAGCGGCGTGTTTTTGTTGGAGGAGAACGCATGCGGCCCGGTGGCACTCAGACAAAGCGCGGCGCCGCGGTGCGCATGCGACGCCGACTGGGCTTGGCGCCGCGGGCGTACGCACTGCTGTCTTGCTCGCTGGTGCTGGTCATAGCTGGCGTTTCTGCCTATGGCATGACCGTGCCGTCCATGATGCAGGCACATGCCGCACGCGAACCGCGCGTGGGGCATGAGGTCAAAAGTGATCTGGGCGCCACGACTGGATATGCTTGGGCAAGTGTGGTCACGCATATTGTGTTTGGCGCCGACGACGCGGACGGCGCCGAGGCCCCGGACAACGAAGTCACGCTTGCCAATGGCAAAACCATCGTGCTCACCAACACCAAGATCATCGATCGGTTGTCCAACAATAGCGTGGCGGCAACGGTGAATAAGGTCGAGCGGCAGAAGGAGCAGGACGCTCAGCAGTCCGGAAAGCCCGGTAGCTCGGATACTTCTGGCTCCGGCTCGGATTCGTCGAGTTCGGGCGGCGGCTCTGGGTCGGGTTCCTCTGCCGGAGGGTCTGGAAACGGCGGCTCGACGGGCGGCAACACTGACAACGATGCAAACTCCGGTGGCCTTTCCGCTGCTGAGGAAGAGAGCATTCACCGTTGGCTTGTAACCAAGTACAACATGCTCGACGGCTATGTTTCTCGTGCCAATGACGTGGTTTCGACCTATAACTCTACGGGAGATCCCAGGCCGTGCGACAGCCTGGTCGGGGAGATGTTTGTCATTCGAGCTGAGTTCGGTCGTCAGACATTCTCGCCCCGGTCAAAGTGGTATCAGCAGTATGCCAATCTGTGGGGCTGTTACACCAACCTATGTCAATGGGTCGGCCATTACGGCGATGATGACGTCGCGCTCGGTAACTTCAACAATAACGTGGCGGCGCTTGCCCTATGATGACCGATCTTGCATCCACCACACCACAATCGCTCGGTCGCGATCCCATGGTCGGCTTGCGCCTGGCGCGTGTCGACGGGTTTGAGCCGGCCATTGCGCTCGGTCAGGACGAACTGCCTGCCTATCTGCGTCGTTTTACGATGCTGTTTGCCGACGATGCCACCATGCGCCGTGGCGGTATCGGCCGCGTGACGCGTGCCGTCAACGCCCAAGGCGAGGCCGTGGCACTCAAACAGCTCATCTTGCCGACGCGCGATGAGTTCGACGACGATGCCGCCCATGAGGCGCTGGTCGCCAAGTTCAAAGCGGCATTTCGCGAGGAATATGAATGCCATCGCGCCCTTTCGGGCCTTAAGGGCTTTCCCCGCCTCTATGGCTGGGGCGAGGTTGACGGTGTGCCTGCAATTGTCATGGAATGGGTCGAGGGCGAGACGCTCGCCCGCTTGCGCTCGCGCTTTGCCGTGGACGATGCCGGCCGCCTATCGCCGCTTGTGGCGGCGCGCTTGGGGCGCGACCTGTTCGATCTGCTCTGCCGCATGAGCCTGGTGGGGGAGGGCTTTGTCCATCGCGATATCTCGCCCGCTAATATTATGGTGCGTACGGCGCGCCTGCCGCTTGACCGGCAGCTTGCCGAGGGCACCTTTGACCTGTGCCTGATCGACTTTGGCTCGTCGCTGGCGCTCGAGCCTGCATCGGCCGTGGCCGGTGCCGGCGGCAAGGCATCCTTTACCGAGCGCTATGCCACGCTGCGTCGCGCGACGGTTGCCTATGCCCCACCCGAGATGCTCACCGACGATATTCCCGATCTGCGCGCTTTGCGTATGTCGCCGGCGATTGACGTCTATGCCGCGGCAAGCACGGTTTACGAGCTCATTGCCGGCGCCGCGCCATACGAAGCCGCGCCGAGCACTTCGGGCACCTCGGGTTCGCGCAAAAAGACGCGCGACATCGCCAGCCCCTACCGTCTCAAGATGGACACGCTGCCCGACTATCCCATTGGTGCCCATGCGCCCGGTTGCGATTTGACTCAGCTGCTTCGTCGTGAGCCCGATGTGGCGCTCGCTGCGGCCGAGCAGGCCCAGCAGCTGGGGCTTGAGCCGGATTCCGAGGAGCTACGCGATGCGCTGGCGTTTGTCGATGCCCAGCTGTTCAACGTGGTGATGGCCTGTCTGTCCAGCCATCAAAAAGATCGTCCCGAGCCGGCGGCGGTCGAGGCGGCGCTCTCGGCGTTTTGTGAACACTATGCGCAAAATGTCGGTCGTTCGCTCCGCGGCGAGCCGCTCACGCCGTGCCCCATGGATGCGTCTGGCCGCGCGGTTCGTCGCGCGCTGATGGTCGGCGCGACGGTCGTCTGTGGCGTGGTTTGGGCTGTGGTCGTGGTTTCGGCCGCGCTGCTGGCGTCGGGCGCTCGCGTGACGGCGACTTTGGGACCGCTCATGTGGTCTGGGTCGCTACCGGGTATTATTGCCGCACTGGCGTTGGCGCTGCCGGGCATAGCCGGCGTTGCCGCGGGGGCACTTGCGCGTGATCGGCGCTCGGGGTTCCTGCAGGGTGTGCTTGCGCTTTCTGCCTGCGAGGTTCCGGTGCTGGTTGTGGCTGCATGTAGCGTATTTTCCCAACGCGCCGTGATGGGCGGCCTTGTTGCCGCTCTGGTTGCAACCTATACGCTTACGTGGTTTTTGCTTGCGATGGGCTTTGCCTTTGAACTTCCCGTTTCGGCACCGCGACGCACAAAAGCCCAGATGGCGACTCCGCTTGCCGGTGGAGCCGCAGCTGCCCGTACTTTTGGCGGACCTGTCGAAGTATCGTCCGATTCTATTTCTACGACCAAGGAGGCCTAGGTCATGGCATCTCAAGTTGAGCTCACCCCATGCGGGGCCATGTTTGACATCTTTAAGCGCGCGGCGCATCTGAGCCATATCGAGCTGTGCGGCTTGGTGCTTTCGTCCCGTCCGCTCGCCGACGGCCGCAGCCCGCAGAGCCGAGCCGCCGATCGCTCTTGGGTTTCCCGCTTTATCGTTCGCGCGCCGGTCGGCACGCTTCAGCAGCGCTACTTTGCCGAATACGGTACCTCGGCTGCGCGTATTATGTCGCAACTGGCCCTGCGCCAGCGCAATCCCATGGACTCCACGGCTGTGATCAATATGGTGTGCGGCCCTGCAGGTGAACCGATGGTACGCGCGCTCGAAGAGTGCCACCAGGACACGAATCTCTATCGCAACGCGCTCGATCGCCTGTCCCAGGCGGCGGAACTCATGCCCGCCGAGCGCGCCGAGGCCGTGCTGGTGCTGTTTGTCGCCGTCGGTTGTTCGGCGGATGTGCGGTCCTCGGTGAACTATGCCATCGACTACGCGCACGCGACCTGTGGCGGAGGCACCTCCACGCCGCGTTCGCTTGGCATGTCGATGACCGCGGGCGAACGCGAACCCGCCCCGGCGCACCCCTTGGGCTTGCTGCGCGTACAAAACAGTTTTGTCGTGAGCGCCCCGCGCTGGATTCAGCCGAGCGAGCAGGGTGTTGAGATTGGCGCGCTGGCCACTGGTGAGGGCGATATTACCGACGTCGGCGACGATGTCTCGGCCCGCCATGCCCATATCTGGTGCGATGCTCAAAATATCTGGCACGTCGAGGACTTGTCGTCCACCAACGGAACCGTGGTGGTAAACGGGGCCACGCGCGTCTGCATTCAGGTCGAGCCCGGCCGTTCCGCCCAACTCAATCCCGGCGACGAGCTCAAGCTCGGCGAATCCACTACCTACGCCATCCTCTTCGGTGCCCTCTAGCCAGTCCCGCCAAATGGTCCCTCCGTCCCCAAGGGATCATTTTGCTCCCGGCAGTCACCCGAGGTAAACCTTTACCGCCCGCCTATATTTGCCGAAATTACACTTGACGGCGGGGTACAATAAACCCGCATGCGGATTTCCGTTGCGGGCGCTTCCCATCGCCGGGGCGTGCCCGGGAGCATCCGGCATGCGGCCTTTGCGGCGCTCGGTCATGTGCAAGACGGGCGGTCGGGTCAGTGGGGCGCATCAGTTGCCCCTCGCCTCGGCATGTCTTCTCTCCACGCCACGTACCTGCTGCTGAGCCTGCCTGCCAGATGATTGGAAGCAACAGCGTAAATCCCATCACGCCAATATCCCGGCAATCGCCGGGGCCTGTATACCTATATGAGAGGAGAGGGGTATATGGCGCGTAAGTTTAAGTCTATGGACGGCAACGAGGCCGCCGCGTACGTTTCGTACGCGTACACCGAGGTAGCGGGAATCTATCCCATTACGCCGTCCAGCCCGATGGCCGACCATGTCGACCAGTGGGCGGCCCAGGGTCGCAAGAACATCTTCGGCACCCCGGTCAAGGTCGTCGAGATGGAGTCCGAGGCAGGTGCAGCCGGTACCGTTCACGGTTCGCTGGGTGCCGGTGCTCTGACCACCACCTACACGGCTTCTCAGGGTCTGCTCCTGATGATCCCGAACATGTACAAGATCGCGGGTGAGCAGCTCCCGGGCGTCTTCCACGTCTCCGCGCGTTGCGTCGCTTCCCACGCCCTGAACATTTTTGGCGATCACTCCGACGTCATGGCCTGTCGTCAGACCGGCTTCGCCATGCTCGCCGAGGGTAACGTCCAGGAGGTCATGGACCTCTCGCCGGTGGCTCACCTTGCCGCCATCGAGGGCAAGACCCCGTTCCTTAACTTCTTCGACGGCTTCCGCACCAGCCACGAGATCCAGAAGGTCGCCATGTGGGACTACAAGGATCTTGCCGAGATGTGCGACATGGACGCCGTCCAGGCTTTCCGCGACCATGCGCTCAACCCTGAGCACCCGCACACCCGCGGCAGCCATGAGAACGGCGATATCTTCTTCCAGAACCGTGAGGCCTGCAACAAGGTCTACGACGAGCTTCCCGCCGTCGTCGAGGGCTACATGAAGAAGATCAACGAGAAGCTCGGCACCGATTACGGCCTGTTCAACTACTACGGCGCTCCCGATGCCGACCGCGTCGTCGTGTGCATGGGCTCTTTCTGCGACGTGCTCGAGGAAGTCATCGACTACCTCAACGCTCACGGCGAGAAGGTCGGCCTGGTCAAGGTTCGTCTGTTCCGTCCGTTCTCCATCAAGCACTTCGTCGACGTTCTCCCCGAGACCGTCCAGAAGATCGCCGTCATGGACCGTACCAAGGAGCCGGGTTCCATCGGCGAGCCGCTCTACCAGGACGTCGTCTCCGCTCTCTACGAGGCTGGCAAGACGGGCATCAAGGTTGTCGGCGGCCGTTATGGTCTGGGCAGCAAGGACACGCCTCCCGCGTCCGCGTTCGCTGTCTTCGAGGAGCTCAAGAAGGACGAGCCCAAGCGTGAGTTCACCATCGGCATTGTCGATGACGTGACCAACCTGAGCCTGCCCGAGGCCGAGGATGCGCCCAACACCGCAGCCCCCGGCACCATCGAGTGCAAGTTCTGGGGTCTGGGTGGCGACGGTACCGTCGGCGCCAACAAGAACTCGATCAAGATCATCGGCGACCACACCGACAAGTACGTCCAGGCCTACTTCCAGTACGACTCCAAGAAGACCGGCGGCGTCACCGTCTCGCACCTGCGCTTTGGTGATTCCCCGATCCGTTCGCCGTACTACGTGACCAAGGCCGACTTTGTCGCCTGCCATAACCCCAGCTACATCGTTAAGGGCTTCAAGATGGTCCGCGACGTCAAGCCGGGCGGCACCTTCCTGGTCAACTGCCAGTGGAGCGACGAGGAGTTCGCCGAGCACATGCCCGCTGTGGCCAAGCGCTACATCGCGAACAACAACGTCAACGTCTACCTGATCGACGCTATCGACCTGGCGGCCAAGGTCGGCATGGGCAAGCGCACCAACACGGTGCTCCAGTCCGCCTTCTTCGCGCTGGCCAAGGTCCTGCCCGCCGAGAACGCCCTGCAGTACATGAAGGACGCGGCTACCAAGTCCTACATGAAGAAGGGCCAGGCTATCGTCGACGCCAACCACAAGGCCATCGATGCCGGCGCTACTGCTTTCCGTAAGTTCGAGGTTCCGGCCGACTGGGCTACCGCCGAGGACGCCGCTCCCGTCGAGCTCTCCGAGGAGACCAAGTCCGCCATCGCCCAGCAGGTCAAGAACCTGCTCGAGCCCATCGATCGCATGGATGGCGACAGCCTGCCTGTTTCCGCCTTCGTCGGTTGCGCCGACGGCCAGTTTGAGCTGGGTGCCTCCGCATACGAGAAGCGCGGCGTCGCCGTGGTCGTTCCTCACTGGGACGAGACCAAGTGCATCCAGTGCAACCAGTGCGCCTACGTGTGCCCGCATGCCACCATCCGTCCGTTCGCGATGACCGAGGACGAGGCTGCCGCCGCGCCCGAGGCTACCCGTACGCTCGACGCCATGGGCCCCAAGGCCAAGGGCATGAAGTTCACCATGGCTGTGTCCCCGCTCGACTGCATGGGTTGCACCAACTGCGTCAAGGTCTGCCCCAAGGGCGCCCTCGAGATGGTTCCCACCGAGCAGGAGATGGACCAGCAGCCCGTTTGGGACTACATGGTCGAGAACGTCTCCGAGAAGAAGGAGCTCATCGCGGCCAACGTCAAGGGCAGCCAGTTTAAGCAGCCCTACCTGGAGTTCTCGGGTTCCTGCGCCGGCTGTGCCGAGACCGCCTATGCACGTCTGGTGACCCAGGTCGCCGGCGACCGCATGTTCATCTCCAACGCCACCGGCTGCTCCTCCATTTGGGGCAACCCCGCTGCCACCGCTCCTTACTGCAAGGACAAGGACGGTCACGGCCCGGCGTGGAACAACTCCCTGTTCGAGGACAATGCCGAGCACGGTCTGGGCATGGCCGTTGGCTATGAGGCCGTTCAGCACAAGCTGATCGCCGCTACCCAGGACATCATCGCTGCCGATGGTCCGTCCGATGAGCTCAAGGCCGCCGGTCAGGCTTGGATCGACTCCGTCAACGACGCCGAGGCCTCCAAGACCGCTGCCGCTGCCTACGTTGCCGAGCTCGAGAAGTGCGGCTGCGACGCTTCCAAGGCAATCCTCGCCGACAAGGCTTACCTCACCAAGAAGTCCTTCTGGATCTTCGGCGGCGACGGCTGGGCCTACGACATCGGCTTCGGTGGCCTGGACCACGTCCTGGCTTCCGGCCACAACGTCAACGTCTTCGTCTTCGACACCGAGGTCTACTCCAACACCGGCGGTCAGGCCTCCAAGGCCTCGAACCTGGGCCAGGTCGCTCAGTTTGCCGCTGCCGGTAAGGTGACCAAGAAGAAGTCTCTGGCCGAGATCGCCATGAGCTACGGCTACGTCTACGTGGCACAGGTTGCCATGGGCGCCAACCCGGCTCAGACCCTCAAGGCCATTCACGAGGCCGAGGCCTACGACGGCCCGTCCCTCATCATCGGCTACAGCCCCTGCGAGATGCACTCCATCAAGAAGGGCGGTATGCAGAACTGCCAAGCCGAGATGAAGAAGGCTGTCGAGTGCGGTTACTGGAACCTCTTCCGTTTCAACCCCGAGGCTGCTGCCGGCAAGAAGTTCTCGCTCGATTCCAAGGAGCCCGCGGGCGGTTATCAGGAGTTCCTGATGAACGAGGCCCGTTACGCTTCGCTGACGCGTTCCTTCCCCGAGCGCGCCGAGGAGCTCTTCAAGGAGAACGAGCAGGCCGCTATGGATCGCTATCAGCACCTGCTGAAGCTCAAGACGGTGTACAACGAGGCCTAGGTCTCCCACCGCAGGATCTGAGGGCTGACCTTCGCGGACGTCCTCGGACATGAAAGAACCCCCGCTGCGCACTGAACTGAACTGCCTCCCATTTCTTGGACACAAGAAATGGGAGGCCTTTTTATGGCTGGAAACGCTTTGTACGACGTCGGAATGAGACTGCGAGCGGCAGAGCTGCACGACGAGGGGCACGGCCGCGCGGCGATCGCGGCCCTTCTCGGGATGCCGGAGGAAACCGTGAGAGAATGGCTGTGCACCTACAGGTCTGCTGGTATCGAGGTTCTGGCCATGATGGGAAAGAAGCACACCGCCTATTCGTTCGAGACGAAGCTGGCCGCCGTCAGGGCGGTCGTCGACGAGGGCATGACGAAGCCCGAGGCCATGGAGAAGTTCGGGATAGCCTCGCCAAGCCCTTTCAAGAAATGGCTGAAGGCGTACAGGGAGGAGGGCCCGGAGGCGCTCAGGCCAAAGCCAAGGGGGAGGCCGAGGGGGTCCGGCTCCCCGTCCGGGGAGACGACGCGCGAGCAGGAGCTCGAGCGCAGGATCAAGAGGCTCGAGGCGGAGAACGCCTACCTAAAAAAATCGATCGCCCTGAAGGCGGAGAAACGCTCTCGAACGGCGAGAAGGCCGCGGTCGTGAGCGGGCTTTCAGGGCAATACCCCCTCGCCGACCTGCTCGAGTGCGCCGGCCTGGCGAGGTCGAGCTACTACTACGCGCTGTCGCACCCGAAGGCTCCCACCAGGCCCGAGCTCTGGGAGGCCGCCGCCGAGATATTCTCGCGCACCGCCAACGGGTGCGGCCACAGGCAGATCGCCATGTGCCTGCGCGCCGAGCAGGGCGTGCGCATAGCCGACAAGACGACGCTGAAGATGATGCGCGAGATGGGCATCAGCTGCGGGATCCGCCGCGAGACCGACTACCACAGGTACAACTCGTACAGGGGCAAGGTCGGAAAGACCTTCGAGAACGTCATCGGCAGGGACTTCGCCGCCGGCGGGCCGTGGGAGAAGATGGGCACCGACGTCACCGAGTTCAAGCAGCCCTGGGGCAAGGCCTACTTCGCGCCGGTCTACGATTTCGGCAGCAAGGAGATCGTCGCCTGGTCCACGTCGCTGCATCCCAACATGGCCCAGCAGCACGAGCTGCTCGACCAGCTCGTGTCCAAGATGCCCGAGGGCTCCAGGCCGGTCCTGCACTCGGACATGGGCTGGCAGTACCAGCAGGCCGGGTGGTGCAAGCGGCTGGAGGAGGCCGGCGTGGTGCAGAGCATGTCCCGGAAGGGCAACTGCATCGACAACGGCGCGACGGAGCAGGTGTTCGGCCATATGAAGGACGAGTTCTTTCGCGGAAGAAAATGGCCCTGCTTCGAAGACTTCAAGAGGGACCTGGACGAATACATCATCCATTGGAACACGAGAAGGAGGCAGGTTAAACTGAAGGGACTGACCCCGGAGGAATTCCGGAATCAGTCCCTATGTGCGGCGTAGGCCGCTTATTAGCCCGTCCAAGAATTGGGGCGCAGTTCAAACTACGTGCGGCGGGGGTTCTTTCGTCCTGCGGAGTGTCCGCGAAGGTTAGCCCTCAGATCCTGCTACGACTACGTCCTCGGATTGTGGGGCTGAATGAAGGACGTGGCTGTGGGGGTGCCTTGTCCCGGTCGCTGTTTCGCGGCGTGGCCGCGAAACCACGCGCCACTTTGGGCATGGAGGGCTAGCTGATTGTGGCCTTCTGCTGCCCCAGTGCTGTTTCGCGCTTTGCGCGAAACATCGCAGCACTTTGGGCATAGTGGGGGAGTTGGTTGTCGCTGCCTTCTATCCCCTTGCTGTTTCGCGCCTTTGGCGCGAAAGGCGCAGTACTTTGGGCGTGGGGGCTGGCTTGCGGACTCAGATGACCTAGAGAGATATGGGTGCAAACGAGAAATCGTTGTTGGGGTCGTCCTTTTCCATAAACTCATCGAGACAGAATGTCATATAGATTGGAACGTAAAGGATCTTGCCCTCTTTGCAAAGGTTTTCGTGGCTCAGCACAACGGCCTCGGGAATTTTGTACTCGCCCACACTCATCAAACGGTCGAGGGCTGCATGTGCTCGAACTTTCTTGCCCGATTTGACTTCGATTGGGACAACATGCCCGCGGGCACCTTCGATTACAAAGTCGACTTCACCGACCTCACGCGTTTGGTAGTACCACGTATCTGCTCCGAGGGCAACGAGTTCCTGTGCGACCACGTTCTCATAGAGGCTGCCGAGGTTGGGGGTTTTCATGTCAAGGTAGACGGCGCGTGCCGTGCTGCCGGGATACCGCGATGCGAGCATACCTGTATCGGACTCGTATAGTTTAAAGGCCGTCGTTTTCTCCGTCCTCTTGAGAGGACTTCGTGCCTCCGTCACCTGGGGGACCATCAATCCAACGCCTGCGTTCACCAGCCATAGGAAATCCTGCTCGTATTTTTGAAGACGAGCTCCCTCGCCTAGAGACGAGACGATAAAGCGATGGGACTCCGCCTCAAGCTGAACGGGAATTTGCTCGAAAATGGAGCGAACGTTAAACGCTCGAGTCGATGCATATTTAGAGATATCGCTTTTGTACTGATCGACTAGCTGAATTTGAAGCTCACGCGTTCTCACGAGCGAATAGCCCGAATCGATATAGTTCTGAACGACCTCCGGCATGCCGCCGCAAACGATATAAGCTCTAAAGTTTTTGAGCATCGCCTCATGAATAAAATTTTCGATGGGACGCCTCTCGACAAGGCAGCTGCGGATGTCTGCAAGCACATTCTCGCTGATGCTGTTTGCCCAACAAAACTCTTCAAAATCCATTGGCCGCATAACAATGTGCTCGACATACCCCACCGGGAAAGAAGAGATCCCCTTAAACTCAGTCCCAAGCATAGACCCCGAGAAGACATAGCTAAAGCGTCCGTCCTCGACCAGCGCCTTCATAAGTGTAACGATCTGCGGATACTCCTGAATCTCATCGACGAAGATAAGCGTGTCTCCTTCAACAAGCGGTGCATCCGCAAGAAGGGCCACACGGTTGATGAAGTCAATGGAGTTCTTAGCGCCAACAAGTACGTCTCTTGCCTCGGCATCGAGTAGCAGATTGACCTCATAATACGAAGCGTAGTTGCTCTTTCCAAACGCGCGAATTGCATAGCTCTTGCCAATCTGACGCGCACCAGTAACAAGCAACGCTTTATTGGAGTTGTTCTTCCAGCTCAAAAGCCTGTCAGTGACCTTACGGCGTAGCATAAAACCCCTCAATGACAAAAATTGGCAAATAGATTTGCCCCTAATCATACAAAAATTGGCAGATAGGAATGACCCAAATCATACAAAAATTGGCAGATAGCAAAGATTCGCTTAGGTCCCAGAGCCATCGAGCCGGCGCGGTGCCATGCAAAAAGACTGGGGACGCCGCTGATGTTCTCGATTGCCTGCGCGCGCAGGAGCGAGAGGGCGTCGACGGCGTTCATGCAGTATCCGACGGTAAAGTTCCATACTGCGAACTCGCAGTCGCTTGCCGCGGGGTGAAGCGCGATCGGCTATCCCTTATGTTGGATGAAAAGCCCCATGTTTTTGCAGGGGTGCATACTCGTCAAATTAATGTATAGAATCGCGTATAGTGCGAGTAAGATATTGCGCTGTCCGTTTTGTGTTTAGCAAAGATATAGTTTGCATAATCTGGTCTAATCCCTGCTCTATTTAAATAAAGTTGCACGTAAATGGCGTAGATATGCCTGAACTGGGCTTCTTTACGCTGAGCGGGTAAAATCGACCGTTCGCCGCTTAGGTATTTTCAAAATGAATAAAATGAGCGATAAAGAGAATATAAACCTTAATAAACTCGCGTATCGCACGGACGCGGGTTATTAATGGGTTGTAGGCCTTTTACAGAAAGGATTCCAGCAATGTCTAAGCCTCTTGGCAAGCCCGATCGTATTGTCGTCGCCCTCGGCGGCAACGCCCTCGGCAACAACCCCGTCGAGCAGATCGAGGCCGTGAGCAACACCGCCCACGCTCTCCTCGGCCTCATCGAGCAGGGCAACGAGATCATCATCACCCACGGCAACGGCCCGCAGGTCGGCATGATCCAGAACGCCTTCGCCGCTGCCCACGACGCCATCGGCACCCCCGAGATGCCGCTGCCCGAGTGCGGCGCCATGTCCCAGGGCTACATCGGCTACCACCTGCAGCAGGGCATCGGCCGCGAGATGCACAAGCGCTATAAGCGTTGGCACGCCGCCACCGTCGTCACCCAGATCGAGTGCGACCCGGACGATCCCGCGTTCAAGAACCCGACCAAGCCGATCGGCCCCTTCTACACCGAGGAGCAGGCCAAGGAGTTCATGGCCGAGGATCCCTCCAAGGTCTTCGTCGAGGACTCCGGCCGCGGCTGGCGTCGCGTCGTCGCCTCCCCCGATCCCAAGAAGATCGTCGAGGCTGACTCCATCCTCAACCTGCTCGACAACGAGTTCATCGTCATCGCCTGCGGTGGCGGCGGCATCCCCGTCGTCCGCGACTACGAGAACAAGGGTTGCTACAAGGGCGTTCCCGCCGTTATCGACAAGGACCTGGGCGGCGAGCTGCTGGCCGAGGACTGCGACGCCGACGTCCTGTTCCTGCTGACCGCCGTTGAGCATGTCGCCATCAACTTTGGCAAGCCCAACCAGGAGGAGCTCGAGGACCTCACCGCCGACGAGGCCGAGCGCCTGGCCGACGAGGGCCAGTTCGGCAAGGGTTCCATGGAGCCCAAGGTCCGCGCTGCCATCAAGTTCGCCCGTTCCCGCAAGGGCCGCACCTGCATCATCGGCGCCCTGGACAAGGCCGCCGAGACCATGGCCGGCCTCTCCGGTACCCGCATCCACGAGTAGTCCCTACTCCGTTGCCTCTCTCGTGGGCGCCAGGCAAAGCGCCCACAGACTAGCCTCTCTTCATGAGCCCCGCAGTCCGCTCCGACTGCGGGGCTTTTGCTGTTTGAGATGTGTGCAGGGGGTAAACAAGAGCAAATTTGGTTAGATGCTCAGATCATGGGATGCCTGAAACCAGACGATGATTCCCAGAATCCTAATTCGGCGTTTGTCCAGCACGATATCCGGTTCCGCTGTGCGATATGAGTAGGATGAGAGCATCACGGTGTTCGTACCGGTGCTATAACGACGTATGACGATTCTTGAATTATCGGCCAAAGCGAGGACGGAGCATCCGTTCCAGGGTTTCAGGTTTGGATCCACGAGGAGAAGGGATCCAATCGGGTAGCATTTGGACATGGCGGACGTGTCCATTTGAACAAAGAAGCACCCGCGATGTTTCTTGAATACGGATGAGGGAAGCGCGGTTATTCCGGTTTGTTTAAGTCCCGTTCTGCCTCCATTCTTCAAGATTTTAAATACATCGCAAAGGGAATCAGTAGTAACTTCTTTGGATTCCCCCTTCCGCCCCTCGTGGTCGAGCTTTGCGGCAAGCCCTGCGGTTTCAGATGTGAGGTCGTCGAGCTGCAGGTTAAATTTCGATACTATCTTGAGCAACGTTGAGCGGCGGATTGTATAGCGGTCCTTTTCCCAGCGGCATACCGTTTCTTTGGAGACGCCGATGAGTGCCGCGAATTCCTCCTGTGTCAGCTGGTCGCGCTTGCGAAGCGCCTTTATGTTTTGACCCGTTCCCATGTTATGAAGTGCGGACGAGGGGGAGGCAGAGGCAGTTGGGGCCGCCAAAGCCGTTTGTCAGCTCAAAGATAGAGATGGGAATAAGGTCAATACCGGCCTGCTCCAGCGCTTTGTTGGTTTCGGCGTTTTCTTCGTATACGCAGACCTTGCCTGGCTCCAAACAAAGGGTGCTTGTGGCATTGTTGGTCCTTTCGACCTCTGCTGCTCCGGGATTTGAGCCACCGCAAAGGATAAACTGCAACGAACTTGAACCTAGGGCTAATCGCAACGCTTCTTTCAGTCCGCCTGCGACATGACACGCACGGGTTGTCCCTTCCGATCTGCCCCGCGTAATGCGGTAGACTCGCGCTTGGTCGAGAAGCTCCCGAGCAACGAGGAATGTCTCGTAGTCAACGCGAGTGAAATATGTGTCGAGATGAATGCAGAGGTCATCGTAGGGGACCTGAATGGCCCATACGGACTCAATAGTCGAGTTCTCATCCCACAGCAAGTTATTTGCTAAAGTGTCTATCGCCGCCGGCTCGGTTCGTTGCGAGATCCCAACGGCTATGTTTTCGCTGTTGAGGTTGTGCAGGTCGCCGCCTTCAATGTGGTAAGTCGATTCATGCTTGAAGAACTGAGGGGTCTCGCGGAAATCTGGGTGATAGGTAAAAATCGTTTTGTAGGCGATAACCTCACGGTTGCGCTCTGGCCAGTACATGTGGTTGAGCGTAACGCCTTCGCCGATGACGCTCGCCGGATCGCGTGTGAACCACATGGTGTTAAGGGGGCTTACGAGAAGATCGTCAGGTGAGTATGCGTCTGCCGTCAGTTTCGTGAGGCTGAACACCTCTTTATCTGTGTTGAAGACCTGGGAGTAGCGGATGCCGTTGACTGCTGCTTGAGCAAGGGCGCGGGAGCCTTCGATGCGCTCGAGATACTCGCGAATGGCAGACTCGAGCTCAATGCCCCGCGCGCCGCATTCTGAAATGTAGCTATCGATAAAAGAGCGACGCGCTTGCTCTGTCGCATCAAGGGCTTCGGTAAGAAGGTTTTCAAGATAGAGAATCTCTACCCCTTCGTGCTCGAGCATCGCCGAGTAAGCATGATGCTCCCTAAGGGCTTTATCAAGATCGAATGAGCTGCTAGACGGACGCAACGTAAAGACCCGATTGAACTGCCCGTCGGGGTAGTTGCGCGTTTCGGGGCCGGGACAGTGCAGAAGCACCTTTTTTAGCTTTCCTATTTCATTTTGAACATGCAATGCGGACATGTGACCTCGCTTTGGCGGTGAGTATTTATTGCTTCCATAGTGGCACATTACGAGTTTGATTAAATTTACATCATATCTGTCACAGGTGAATGGCACGAACCGGCTTAGTAATTGATGTTAAACATCAATTTAGATAGCAAATTGACAAATTACATCAATCTGAAATCCGTTTACGGGTTGATGCGCTTCGTTGGCGGGCGAAGAGACGGAAGGGTGTTTTGCGCGATGACACAATGGCTTTGCCGGCAACGAAAAACCCCTGAATTAAGGAGGAGAGATGGCAGAGACAGAAAAGAAGCGCACTCCTCGAGTCCCGCACGTGTACACCATCATTCTCGTCTTGATGGCCGTATTTGCCGTTCTGACCTGGGTCGTGCCTTCGGGTTCGTTTGAGCGCCAGGAGGTTAACGGTCGCGAGGTAACGGTCTCGGGCACCTATGAGCCTGTCGATAAGGTCTATACGGACGAGGACGGCAACGAGGTCGATCTTCGCCAAGGCATCTTCGAAGTACTTGAGGCCCCTGCGATCGGCATCCAGCAAGCGGTCGAGGTCGTTGCATTCATTATGATCGTGGGAGGTTCCTTCCAGGTCATCACGGCGACCGGAGCCATCACGAGCGGCGTCGCCCGAGTGGTGAAGAAGTTCAAGAGCAAGGACGTCCTCATCATTCCGATCCTAATGGTGCTTTTTGCCTTGGGCGGCAGCACCTTTGGTATGGCAGAGGAGACGCTTCCGTTCTTTGCGATTCTTATGCCGATCATGATGGCCATGGGCTTCGACTCAATTACAGCGTTCATGACGGTGTTTGTGGGTGCCCGTATCGGATACATCGCATCTACCGTCAATCCGTTCAACGTCCTGATTTCCCAGGGCATCCTCGGTATCCAGGGCAACCCCCAGCTTTGGTTGCGTACTATTGCCCTTGCCGTGCTCACGGCGGTTGCCGTCGCATGGGTTGTAATGTATGCCCTCAAGGTTAAGAAAAACCCCGAAGCGTCCCCCGCTTTCCACGATGATATCGAGAAACGCAAAGAGTTTGGCGCGGATGAGAACCTCCTCGATAGCGAGTTCACCGCTAAGCAAAAAGCCGTCATGGTTATTTTCGTGCTTGGACTTGGCGCTATCATTTGGGGCCTGGTAGCCCAGGGCTGGTACATGAACGAAATCTCTGCGATTTTCTTGGCCATGGCCCTTCTTTCTGGTGTTGTTTCCGGGATGAATGAGAAGGAGATCGCTGGCGAGTTCGTTAAGGGAATTGCAGATTTCGCGTTCTCTGCCATCGTTGTTGGACTTGCCCGCGGAATCCTCGTAATCGCCAATGACGGCCTCATCATCGATACGATTCTCAATACGCTCGCCACGGCTCTCACTGGAGTTCCAGCCGTTATCTTTACGAGCATCCTCTATGTCGTGGATAACCTTCTGTCGATCCTCGTTCCGAGCTCTTCGGGTATCGCTGCTCTTACGATTCCAATTTTTGGCCCGCTTGTTGAGCTGATGGGCTTAAACCCCGAGGCTGCAGTTACGGGTCTTTCCATGGGCAGCGCGGCCATGTCTCTCATTTCGCCAACAAGCGCGATGCTCGTTGCCGGTCTTGGCGTCTGCAAGATTCCGCTTGGCCAGTGGTGGAAGGTTGCTTGGAAATTCTTCCTGGTCGTGAGCGTTATCTGCATGGCATTCACTGCGGTTTCGGGCCTTATCCCCTTGCCGTAAAAGCAAAACCTTACATACAGTTGTAAGAAAGAAGGATAGAGATGAACAAAGGACTGAACGTTCATAGCGAGATTGGCGCCCTTAAGAAGGTGTGCGTCCATCGCCCCGGTATGGATCTTGTAAACATGAAGGCGGAGGATTTCGACCGCGTTTGGATTCACGACGCGTTCTATCTGGACTATGCCCAGAAAGAGCACGATCAGTTTACCGACCTTCTTCGCGGCGCTGGCGCCGAGGTCGTCTATATGGAAGACCTGGTTGCCGAGACGTTTGATAAGGTCGAGGGCGCGCGTGCGGAGTTCATGGGAAAGTTCATGAACGAGTCGGGTATCAAGAACGCCGCTCTTCGCCAGGCGGTTGTCGAGAAGCTCGATTCCATCAAGGACAACAAGGAATTTGTCCTCACAGCTATGGGCGGACTGTATGTGCGCGACCTCGAGATCCCGCATGTCGGCGGCTCTCTTGCCAGCCTGGACGGCGACGAGCTGAAGGGCGACGATATGGTGCTGTTCCCCATGCCGGCCTCGTATTTCTCCCGTGACCCTCTGGCTGTCGTGGGCAAGGGCGCTACCATGAACCGCATGTACTGGAATCAGCGCAATCGCGAGGTAATCTTCTACGAAACGGTGCTGCGTAACCATCCTGATTACGCTGGTAGCCCCATTTGGTATGACCACAACAGCGAGTGGCATATCGAGGGCGGCGATATCCTCAACATCAACGCCAAGACGCTCGCCATCGGTATTTCCGAGCGCACCCAGACTGCAGCCATCGATGAGCTCGCCAAGAATATGTTCTGGGGTTCCGATGAGGCCGAGATCGAGAACATCTATGCCATCAAGATTCCGCACGGCTATGCCTACATGCACCTCGACACCGTCTGCACGCAGGTCGATCGCGATAAGTTCACGGTCTATCCCGGCATCTACCAGACGCTTCGTGCCTACCGCCTGACCAAGGGCGATTCGGAGGGGGAGGTGCATATCGAGGAACTCGAGGGCACCCTGCAGCATATCCTCGAGCTTGCGACGGGTATGGACCATATCACCATGATTGAGTGCGGTGGTGGCGATCCGATCGAGGCTTCCCGTGAGCAGTGGAACGATGGTTCCAACACTCTTGCGGTCGCACCGGGCAAGGTCTGCGTGTATGAGCGCAACGTTGTAACCAACGATGCTCTTTACAAGGCTGGCGTCGAGCTGCTCGTCGCTCCCTCCGAGGAGCTTTCTCGCGGTCGCGGCGGCCCGCGTTGCATGACCATGCCGTTCTGGCGTGAGGAAATCTAGTCAGCGTTAGCGTATCTGGGCGGCGCGTGTGGTCTGCGCCGCCCATCCCTCCTTGTGTGTTCCAACAACCGAAAGGACTCAAATCATGGCTCTTAATCTTTCTGGTCGAAGCGTTCTTACCCTGCTTGACTTTACGTCCGAGGAAATCGAGTACATGCTCGACCTCTCAAAGAACTTCAAGGATATGAAGCGCGCCGGTTATCCGCACCGCTTTCTCGAGGGCAAGAACATTGTCCTGCTGTTTGAGAAGACCTCAACGCGCACGCGCTGTGCCTTCGAGGTCGGCGGTATGGACCTGGGTATGGGCGTGACCTACCTCGACCCCGGCTCGTCGCAGATGGGCAAGAAAGAGTCCATCGAGGATACCGCCCGCGTGCTCGGTCGCATGTATGACGGTATTGAGTATCGCGGCTCCGACCAGTCAATCGTCGAGGAGCTTGCCGCCAAGGCTGGCGTTCCCGTCTGGAACGGTCTGACCAACGAGTACCATCCCACCCAGGCCCTTGCCGACATTCTTACCATGCGTGAGGAGTTTGGCGACACGCGCGGCATGAAGCTCACCTATATGGGCAAGGAGCAGGGCAACGTCAGCGACTCCCTGATGGTTATCTGCGCCAAGCTCGGCATTAACTTCTGCTCCTGCGGACCCAAGGGCGATGTCGAGGGCGCCACGCACTTCGATCCCGAGCTTCTTGAGCGCTGCCAGGAGATCGCCGCTCAGAATGGCTGCACGATCCAGCTCACTGAGGATATCGACGAGGGCGTCAAGGATGCAGACGTGATCTATACGGACGTTTGGGTCGGTATGGGCCAGGCTGAGGAGCTGTGGAAGAGCCGAATCGATCTTCTCTCTCCCTATCGAGTAACGCCCGAGGTCATGGCCAAGGCAAACCCCGGCGCCATCTTTATGCACTGCCTGCCGAGCTTCCACGATACGCAGACCACCATCGGCGCCGAGATTGCCGAGAAGTTCGGCGTGACCGAGATGGAGGTTTCCGACGAGGTCTTTGAGAGCGCGCAGTCTCGCGTGTTCCAGGAGGCCGAGAACCGCATGCATACCATTAAGGCCATGATGTACGCGACGCTTCGCTAGTAGCTGGGAAGTGAACGAACACTATGAGTAAACCGTACGGAAAGCCCGATCGTATTGTCGTCGCCCTCGGCGGCAACGCCCTCGGCAACAACCCCGTCGAGCAGATCGAGGCCGTGAGCAACACCGCCCACGCTCTCCTCGGCCTCATCGAGCAGGGCAACGAGATCATCATCACCCACGGCAACGGCCCGCAGGTCGGCATGATCCAGAACGCCTTCGCCGCTGCCCACGACGCCATCGGCACCCCCGAGATGCCGCTGCCCGAGTGCGGCGCCATGTCCCAGGGCTACATCGGCTACCACCTGCAGCAGGGCATCGGCCGCGAGATGCACAAGCGCTATAAGCGTTGGCACGCCGCCACCGTCGTCACCCAGATCGAGTGCGACCCGGACGATCCCGCGTTCAAGAACCCGACCAAGCCGATCGGCCCCTTCTACACCGAGGAGCAGGCCAAGGAGTTCATGGCCGAGGATCCCTCCAAGGTCTTCGTCGAGGACTCCGGCCGCGGCTGGCGTCGCGTCGTCGCCTCCCCCGATCCCAAGAAGATCGTCGAGGCTGACTCCATCCTCAACCTGCTCGACAACGAGTTCATCGTCATCGCCTGCGGTGGCGGCGGCATCCCCGTCGTCCGCGACTACGAGAACAAGGGTTGCTACAAGGGCGTTCCCGCCGTTATCGACAAGGACCTGGGCGGCGAGCTGCTGGCCGAGGACTGCGACGCCGACGTCCTGTTCCTGCTGACCGCCGTTGAGCATGTCGCCATCAACTTTGGCAAGCCCAACCAGGAGGAGCTCGAGGACCTCACCGCCGACGAGGCCGAGCGCCTGGCCGACGAGGGCCAGTTCGGCAAGGGTTCCATGGAGCCCAAGGTCCGCGCTGCCATCAAGTTCGCCCGTTCCCGCAAGGGCCGCACCTGCATCATCGGCGCCCTGGACAAGGCCGCCGAGACCATGGCCGGCCTCTCCGGTACCCGCATCCACGAGTAGTCCCTACTCCGTTGCCTCTCTCGTGGGCGCCAGGCAAAGCGCCCACAGACTAGCCTCTCTTCATGAGCCCCGCAGTCCGCTCCGACTGCGGGGCTTTTGCTATCGGTAGTCATTGGGGACAGACTTAAATGAGTAGCACCAATCAACTGCGGAAAGTGCATCTCACAATGAGCGTCCAAAATGGGGCACAGTTTCCCCGGGGCCCTCAACCGGAAAATACATCCCGGAATTTGCCCGAAAAATGGCCCCCAGTTTCCCAAACAGGCCGCTAACGGAAAGCGCATCCCGCTATCGAACTTCAAAGCGGGGTGCGCTTTCCGTGCCAGCAGTTCCGGGCATCCAGAGACCACTCATTTAAGTCTGTCCCCAGTGACTAGTAGTAGGCCCACATGGCTTCGACTTCGTTGAGGACCTCTACGACGCCCCAGCGTCGGGCGCTGCGGCTGGCCGAGTTGGGATCGAAGACTTCAATCTGGTCGGCGTCGTCAATACCGTAAAGCACAATGTAGTGGCCCACGTTGGTAAAGGTGCCCGGCCGAACGGCGGCGATGACGGGCGCTCCCGAACGCAGCACCTGAGTCATCGAGTCGCGATCGTTATGAAGCTCCGTTCCGTTAAGGCCCAGCTGCCATGCGCCGCGCGTCATAAATGACCATTCGGTGGCGCCGGTGGGGGCATAGTTGCCCGCCTCGGAAAGGGCGCACATGTCGACCGGTGTCATATCGGTGCGGCCGGTCTTAAAGATATAGACCATGGTGAGGCAAGTGGGACCGCAAGCGTTTTCGCGAATAGTGCCACCGGCATAGGGCAGCTCCGACCACGCAGGGTCGATCTGATAGATATGGGGCATCGTGCCGGCTTGCCATTGCGAGCGCGGAGTCGAAAAGGCGAAAGAATGACCGGGCGCGACGGGGGCCTTGAGCAGCTTGTCCTCGGCGGTGGGCTCGAGACCGGCCGAGCCGTGGGACATACAGGAGCTCATAAGCACAAAGACCAGACAGATGAGGATAGAGCACAGTGCGAGGCAAAGCCGACGAGCCGGCAGGGCGGGGGCATTCACGTACGATGTCGAGCGGTAGGGCTTGCCGTCGCGTCCGCCTTGGGGATGCGAAAAGAAGCGGTTGATATGGATGCCGGGCTGACGTGCGCCGTTGCGGCGCAGTTGCGGAACCTCGGCTTGGCGCTGTCGAGTGCGCGCGCCCAAGCGGCTATCTTGCTGTGCGCTTGTGCCCGTGCTCGGACGGCCGCTCTGCCGTGTTCTGTTTGTCTGCTGCCGAGACGAAGGCCCGGGTTGCTCTTGAGGGCGTTGCGGATTGCTGCTCGTGGCACTTCTGGGCATCGGCGTGGTGCGGCCAGCAAGGCGAACGCTTTGTCGCCGTTGATCACCGTCGTTGTATCCGTATGCCATTCGTACCGCCTTGTCTCATGTATAACCTGTCTATCCTACAAAAAGGATGTGCAACAAATGGGTCCGAGCGTCAAAAGCTCGGTAAACGGTACGAAAGGCGCAAAACACACGGCCTCAAAAACATCTCTCTATGCGCCCGATGAGCGTACGCCCGTTGGGCGGGCGGCAACAATGAGCGGCAAACCGTGCCGTTCGTCCCAAAAACGGCGCCGCTCGTTTTGCAGTTCTGCCTTCGGTCGAGCCACAAGCGGCGCTGCTGTGCCAAGGCCGTATCTTAAAGCCACGAAATAAAAGCGCGCGGCAAAACAGACCGCGCAAGGGGTGACGCCAAAGAGGCGTCAATAAGGAAAGGAGGGGAACAATGGCGGACAAGAACGCAGAAGTTGCAGTCGAAGGTAACGGCGGCATGAAGAAAACGCTTTCGCTCTGGAACTTCTTCACCATCGGTTTCGGTGCCATCATCGGTACCGGTTGGGTCCTGCAGGTCGGCGACTGGATGGTCGTGGGCGGCGGTCCCGTTCCCGCTATGATCGCATTCCTCTTGGGTGCAATCTTCCTCGTGCCCGTCGGAGCTGTTTTCGGTGAGCTCACGGCTGCTATCCCCATCTCGGGCGGCATCGTCGAGTATGTCGACCGTAGCTTTGGCCGTACGCTGAGCTACATCACCGGTTGGCTCCTGGCCCTGGGCAACGGCATCCTATGCCCGTGGGAGGCCATCGCCATTTCGACCCTCGTGTCCGAGATGTTCGGCAGCCTGCCCGGTCTTGAGTGGCTGCGCGCCGTCAAGCTCTACACCATCTTGGGCGCCGACGTTTACTTGTTCCCGACGCTAATCGCGCTCGGCTTTGCAGTCTACGTCATCTTCCTCAACTTCCGCGGTGCCAGCTCGGCCGCCAAGCTCCAGGCCTTCCTGACCAAGGCCCTGCTCTGCGGCATGCTGCTCGCCATGGGCGTCTCGCTGTTCACCGGCTCGCCGGACAATGCCATGCCCGTGTTCTCCCAGGTCACCGGCGCTGGTGGCGGTAAGGCCGCTACCGAGGGCACCAGCCTGTTCGCCGGCATCGTGTCGGTTCTGGTTCTGACCCCGTTCTTCTACGCCGGTTTCGACACCATTCCTCAGCAGGCTGAGGAAGCGGCCGAGGGCCTCAACTGGAACAAGTTCGGCAAGATCATCTCCCTGGCCCTGCTGGCCGCCGGCGGCTTCTACATGGTCTGCATCTACTCGTTCGGCACCATCCTCGACTGGCATGAGTTTGTTAAGAGCCCGGTTCCCGCGCTTGCCTGCCTCAAGGGCATCAACATGCTCCTGTACCTGGCCATGCTCGTCATCGCCACGCTTGGACCCATGGGCCCGATGAACTCCTTCTACGGCGCCACGAGCCGCATCATGCTCGCCATGGGCCGCAAGGGCCAGCTGCCTGAGAAGTTCGCCGAGGTCGATCCCAAGTCCGGCGCTCCCAAGCTCGCCTGCGTCGTGCTGGGCGTCATCACCGTCGTCGGTCCGTTCCTGGGCAAGAACATGCTCATCCCCCTGACCAACGTGTCGGCTCTCGCCTTCATCTTCTCCTGCGGCATGGTCGCCCTCGCCTGCCTGCGCATGCGCTTTACCGAGCCCGACCTGCCTCGTCCCTACGAGGTGCCCGGCGGCAAGTTTGGCATCAGCCTCGCTATTGCTGCCTGCGCCATCATCATCGGCCTGCTTGTGATTCCGTTCTCTCCCGCCTCCCTCAACATGGTGGAGTGGAGCATCGTGATCGGCTGGTTGGCTATTGGCCTGGCCCTCATGGCTTTCACCAATTCCCGCAAAAAGTAACGCCTAGCCGGGGCGGATCGGGTGCGCGGGACCCTCTCTCCCGCGCACCGAACCCGGCACCACTTGGGTAGCTTTGTGAGGCCATAACCCAACATGGCCTCGCCCACTATATGGATCCATAAGGAGGAACCATGTCCACTAAGTACGCAATCGTTGGCGGCAAGCTCATCGACGGTACCGGTGCCGAGCCGGTCGAGAACTCCCTCGTTCTCGTCGACGACAACGGCAAGATCGAGTATGCCGGTGCTATGCAGGACCTTCCCGAGGGCGTTGAGGTTATCGACGCCGCCGGCAAGACCGTCCTTCCCGGCCTGATCGACACCCACCTGCACTTCTCGGGCAACCTGACCGACGATGACACCGACTGGGTCATGCAGCCGCTCCTCGAGAAGCAGGCCGTCGCTGTCAAGCAGGCCTATGACTGCCTCACCCACGGCCTCACCACCGTCTGCGAGATCGGCCGCTTTGGTATCCAGATCCGTGACTGCATCGACAAGGGCGTCTTTAAGGGCCCGCGCGTTCTGGCCACCGGCCTGGGCTTCTGCCGCGTTGCCGGTCACGGTGACTCCCACCACTGCACCCAGGAGCTCAACAAGGAATCCCACCCCTGGGGCGACCAGGTCGATGGTCCTTGGGATCTGCGCAAGGCCGTCCGTCGTCGCCTGCGCGAGAACCCCGATGCCATCAAGATCTGGGCTACCGGTGGCGGCATCTGGCGCTGGGACTCCGGTCGCGACCAGCACTATTGCTCCGAGGAGATCCAGGCCGTGGTCGAAGAGGCAAAGATGGTCGGCATCCCCGTGTGGAGCCACTGCTACAACAACCACGCCGCCGCCTA
>CAKXKM010000004.1:54144-63679 GCA_934876235.1 Collinsella sp. AF02-46-1
CGAGCAGCTGATCCACGGCTTCGAGATCGATGAGCGCACCATGGACCTCATGGCCGAGCAGGGCACCTTCTTCACCCCGACGATCGCCTTCCTGCCCACCTGGTACGCCACCTATCCGCCCGTCTACGTCCCCGAGCTGCACGACAAGTACGAGGGCACCCTGGTCGAGAAGGAGCTGCAGCGCAACTACGACTGCCTGCGCGAGGCCAAGAAGCGCGGCGTCGTCATGACGATCGGCTCCGACTCCTTCTCCTTCGTCACCCCGTATGGCACCTGCTCCATCGAGGAGATGTACGAGTTCGTCGACAAGATCGGCTTCACCCCGGTCGAGACCATCACCTGCGCCACCCTCAACGGTGCCAAGATGTGCCACATCGAGGACGAGACCGGTTCCATCGAGGCCGGCAAGTGCGCCGACCTGCTGGTCGTCAACGGTGACGTCGCCGCCGACATCCACGTGCTCAACACCGACAACATGGACGTCATCATGAAGGACGGCTGGATCGTCGAGACTGGCACCTTTGGCGAGGCCAACAAATACAGCGCCTAAGATACCGTTTGTCGATGGCTGGATGTAAAACACAGTTTTTGATTGCATAATGCAATGGAGAGGGTCGCTTGCGGCCCTCTTTATTGCTATCGGTGCGGTAGATAAAAGGGGATGACGGTGGATTTAAACAGGCTGATTCTGGGCAAGAGCTACAACTCTACCAAGGTCTTTCGCACGGCCCAGCATGTGGTTCAGGCCATCCTGCTCGGTATTGTCGTTCCGGCGCTTATCCTGCTGCTTATCTGGGATTTAACCGATAATCCCAATCCCGTTCCGGGCGTTGTCGTTATTGCCGGCATGGTCATGCTGTGCTTCTTTTTCTCGTATGTCTTTGTGGTCCCCGACGACCTCACATCGAGCGCAACCGACCGTACGCTCGCCATCGCATCAAAAATATTCGCCTACACGTCGCGCGGCCTTACGCCCGAAGCGGCCCTGGGCGCCTCTAAAATTATCCTGTCCGAGACCATCGCGTCGGCCATCTGCTTTACCGATGGCAAACAGGTGTTGGCAAGCTGGGGCGAGGACTCGGCAAAGTGCCCTGCCGGCACCCCGGTTGTGCTCAAGACCACGCTCAACGTGATCGAGTCCGGCGAACAGAGTGTATTTTCGCGCGACGCCTCCAATGAGACGGGCGGCTATTTTCCCCGTCTGCGCGCCGGCATTGTCGCGCCGCTGACCGTGCGCGGGCATTGCGTGGGCACGCTCGAGCTGTATTACCCCCGCCTGAGCAGCATCGATATGCGCCAGACGGCCCTTGCCTCGGGCTTTGCCGATCTCATTTCCACGCAGCTCGCCAGCTTTGAGCTCGAGCGCCAGGACGAGCTCACGGCCCGCGTGGAGCTTCGCGCCCTGCAGTCGCAGGTCGACCCGCATTTTCTATTCAATACCATCAGCACCATCGTGTCGCTCGTTCGAACCGAGCCCGACAAGGCGCGATCGCTGCTGATCGATTTTTCCAATTATTACCGTCAGACGCTTTCTGACTCCGATACGCTCACCACGCTCGAGCACGAGGTGGAACAGGGCACTCGTTATATCAATCTTATGCAGGCCCGGTATGGCGACGGCCGTCTGCGCGTCTCGGTCGACATCGACTTTGAGGTGCGCGACAGCCTGGTACCGCCGTTTATCTTGCAGCCGCTGCTCGAAAACTGCATCAAGCATGCGCAGCGCGAGACCGAGCCGCTTTCTATTCGTGTTAGGGCTTTTGAGACCGATGACGGCTTGGAGATCATCGTCGAAGATGACGGCATCGGGATGAGCGAAGAAGTCTGCGCGCATCTGTTTGAGCAGCATCGCCGAGAGGAGCCCGAGAGCATTACCGCCGACGGCTCCGTCAAGCGAGGTTGCGGCCTGGCGCTCTTCAACGTGCTTCAGCGCATCCATTTCTTTTACGGAGAAGATTCCGGCATGCGCGTGAAGTCCCAGGAGGGCGTGGGAACGCAGGTCATCGTTGAGTTGAACGGCGAGCCGCATGAGCCGGCGCCGCTAACGGTGTAGCACGCGGTTGGATTGAGAGAAAAAGAGGGGAAGCGCATATGTCTGAAGGCTGGAACATCCTGGTGGTTGATGATGAGCCTCCAATTAGGGCTGAGCTACGCTATCTGTTGGAAAAGGATACGCGTGTGGGTCAGATTGCCGAGGCGGGCAATGTCACCGAAGCCGTGGAGTCGATTCTGTCGAACAAGCCCGACGTGCTGTTTTTAGACATTACCATGCCCGGCCGCTCGGGAATTGAGCTTGCCGAGACGCTGCAGAACCTAAAGACGCCGCCGGTCGTGGTGTTTGTGACGGCATTTGCCGAGTATGCGGCCGATGCCTACAACCTCGATGCTGTCGATTACGTCGTCAAACCGGTCGAGGATGCCCGCTTGTCAAAGGCGCTCGACAAGATTGAGACTGCCCTGGGTGCTCGCCGTGTCGTCCATGCTCCGCGCCAGCCCTTGCGCCTGACGGTGGATCGCGGGGGCAAAAGGGTGTTCATTCCCGTGGCGGATGTCTGCTACTTTGAGGCGCGTGCCGATTTTTGCAACGCCGTCTGCGCCGAGGGAACATACCTGATCAATGAGTCGATTTCCTCGCTCGAGCGGCGCTTGGCCTCCGAGGGCTTTATCCGTGTCCACCGCAGTTATCTGGTCAATTTGGAAGACGTGCATAATGTCGAGATCGGTTCCACGGGTCTTATGGAGCTCAGGCTCGATCGTGTGGGCTCGACGGTGCCCGTTTCACGCCGTCGCGCCGCCGAGGTCAAATCGCACTTGGGGCTAGCGTAAGGGTCGGTGCGCTATCGTTTACCGCCGCAGGTTTGGCATGACCGTGCGGTGGGCATAATGGGTGACATCGAATGAAATCGAAAGGAACATTATGCCCGCGCTCATTACGCATCATCTGTTTGGCGAGGAAAGCATCGACCGTCTTCCGCAGGGCGTTATCACGTCCGACGAGGAGCGCATCGCCTTTATCCTGGGAAACCAAGGTCCCGACCCGTTTTTCTTCCACATGCTCACGCCGCGCATCTCCGACTGCACGCTGCTTGCTCAGGTTATGCACCGCTCGCGCATGTCGCGCCAGTTCTCGTGCCTGCGCGACGGCGTGTCGCACCTGCAGCCGCGCGATGCCAACCTGGGTCGCGCCTTTGCGCTGGGCCTGCTGTCGCACTATGTGCTCGACCGCAATGCCCACCCCTTTGTCTACGAGCAGCAGTTTGGCATTGTTGAGTCCGACCCCGAGCTCGAGGCTTCGGGCAGTCAAGTTCACGCCGTGCTCGAAAGCGACCTGGACGTGCTGATGCTGCAGCTTAAACGTGACGGGGCCACGGTCGAGGATTATCCGCCGGCGGGCGAGATCGTCACCACCGACCGCATCAATCGCGTGGCCGGTGTGCTGATGAGCTACGTCGCCGGGCGCGTGTACGGTATCGACATCCCGGCGGGGGAGTACGCCGGCGCTGTAGCCGACATGCAGCTGCTCTACCGCACTATCGAGCCGGCCGGTTCGGCCAAGACGCGCGCGATTGCCCTGCTCGAGGGCTTGGTGCACGATTATTCGCTGCTCGACGGCCTTGCGCACCGTGTGACGACCGAGCTGCCCGAGCGTACCGGCAACCTGGGCCACTTGGCATGGAAGAACCCCTTTACTGACGAGGTCTCGAACGAGAGTTTCCCCGAGGTCTTTGACCGCGCGCTGGTCGATTACGAGTGCATGGTCGCCCGCTTTATCGAGACCGGCGATATGGAAGCCGTGACCAACCACGTCAATTACGGCGGTCGCGTGCTCGGCGCCGACGAAGAGTTCGACCGCGAGGAGTAGGGCTCGTGCGTGCCCCTTTGCCGAATCCTTACCGGCGCCTCTGGACAATTGGGGTACGATGAACTAACTGTATATCGGGCGAATACGAAGGGGCCCTGTCCATGAAATACACCAAGCTCGAGCGTAACTGGGTTATGTACGATGTGGGCAACTCGGCCCTCGTGCTGCTCAATACCTCGGTGGTGCCCATCTACTTTAACGCCATCAATACCGGTGCTTCCTCGGCAGACCTGGTGGTCGCCTGGGGCAACGCGCAGACGATTGCCTCGCTAGTCATTGCCATGCTCATGCCCATTCTGGGCGCGCTTGCCGATTACGCCGGCAACAAGATCAAGTTCTTCTTGGGCTTCTTCCTCACGGGCCTGGTCCTTTGCCTGGCGCAGGCTATCCCAATGTCCGCCATGGCATTTTTGACCGTGTACGTGCTGTGCACCATCGGCCTTAACTCTTCTATGACGTTCTACGACGCCATGCTGCCCGACATTACCACCGACGAGCGCATGGACGCCGTGTCCAGCTCGGGCTATGCCTGGGGCTACATCGGTTCCACCGTGCCGTTCATCATCTGCCTGGCGCTTATCATGGGTGGCCCCGCTCTTGGCGTCCCCACCATGCTGGCAACGCGTCTGTCGTTTATCATCACCGGTGCCTGGTGGCTCATCTTTACCCTGCCGCTCATTCGCACCTATAAGCAAAAGTACGGTCGCGAGCGCGGTCCCCAGGACACCATCGGCCACATCGTGGGCGGCGTGTTCTCCGAGGTCGGACACACCATGCGCGAAATCGCCCACAACAAGACCGTGCTGGTCTACATGATCGCGTTCTTCTTCTACATCGATGGTGTGCACACGGTCATTTCCATGGCAACCAGCTACGGCTCGGCTCTGGGTATCGATTCGACCCAGCTGGTGCTGGCGCTGCTCGTCACGCAGTTTGTGGCCTTTCCGTCCGCCATCATCTACGGCAAGCTTGCCGGTCGCGTGGGCACACTCAATATGATCTTGGTGGCCGTCGCCGCCTACATGGGCATCGTGCTCTTTGCCGCGTTCTTCCTAAAGACCGCCTTTGAGTTCTGGGTGCTTGCCATTATGGTCGGCCTGTTCCAGGGCGGCGTGCAGGCGCTCAGCCGTAGCTACTTTGGCCGCATCATCCCCAAGGAAAAGTCCAACGAGTACTACGGCTTCTTCGATATCTTTGGCCGTTACGCAAGCGTTATGGGCACCTTCCTGGTGTCGGTTGTCACCTCGCTGACCGGCAACCCGTCGCTGGGCGTCCTTTCTATTGGCGTGCTGCTGGTTGTTGGCTTTGTGCTGCTGGTCCGTCTGTCCCGCATGGCTCAGGCGGCGGCGTAAGGCAACCGGGCTCAGTACAGCAATTGTGCCTATCTGCAGTACTCTTTTGGAAGTAGCCGCATAAATCATTCTGACTTCTGAGCAATGTTTAGCCCAAGTGGGTATGATGGAATCAGCTAGGTCGCGGGGCGTCGCCTGTGTTTGGCGGCGCCCCGTTTTTGTGTTGCAAGGAGGGTAAAGGTATGAACGCCACGGTTGTGATCCCAACATATTGGGCGGGCGATGATACCCAAGCAAACGCTCCCGGCACCTACGATCACTCGACGTCGCTCAATGCCGCCAACCCGGAACTCGATCGCTGCCTGACTTCACTCGAACAGGTGCGCGACATTCCGCGCATCATTCTCTTGGTGGTCTGTCCGGTTTCTGCCACGGCCGACGTATCCCATCGCGTGCACGAAATCGTTAATGCGCATCCCACACTTAAGGTCACCGTCGTTACCAATACTCAGGCTTCGCGTGTTGCCGACCGCGTGGCACAGATTGCGCCCAAAGGCTCGGGCGAGTGCGTGAGCCTGCGCGGCTACGGCGCCATCCGCAACATGGGTCTTGCCTGCGCGGCGGTGCTGGGGCACGACGCGGTTGTGTTTTTGGATGACGACGAGACCGTCATCGATGCCGACTTTATGAAGCGTGCGACCTATGCGCTGGGCCAGCAGACGCGTCAGGGCCTGCCGATTTTAGTCAAGAGCGGATACTTTTACGATCGCGACGGGTCGCCGCTGGCTCCCACGGACAAAGTGGGCATTTGCCATCGCTGGTGGACCAAGCGTATCGAGTTCAATCGCTGGATGAAAAAGGCGCTCTCGGGCACCCGCATCTCGCGCTCCAATTACGTATGCGGCGGCCTGATGGCCCTGCACGCCCGCGCCTTTACGCGTGTGGCCTTCGACCCGTTTATCACCCGCGGCGAGGATCTGGACTACCTGTTTAACATGCGCATGTTCGGCTATGACGTGTGGTTCGATAACGAGTGGGCCGTGCGCCACCTGCCGCCCGAGTCCGAGAAGCGCTCGCCGCGCTTTATGCAGGACGTGTACCGTTGGTACTACGAGCGGGCCAAGCTGACGTTCGCTGCGCACCAAAAGGAGCTCATTCCGGTTACGGCCGCATCGCTCATGCCCTATCCGGGTCCGTGGATCTCGCGCGAGCTCGACGACCGCGTGCGCAAGACCGCCATGGTTCGCAGCATGTTTACCCGCGAGCACGAGGGGTATCTGCGCATCTGGCGTCATGGTATTGACGAGGCCAAGACCTATGCCCGCCAAAACGCCGCAAGCTACCTGCGTTTTCAGAGTTTCTGGCCCAAGATCATGGACGAACTTTGGCGCGACGCACAACTGATTAGCATCCTGGAGGGGGCTGAATGATCGACCGCCGCGCCCAGCGCGATAATTCAATTTCAATCTTTCGCATCATCGCCGTTGTCTGCGCCGTTTGCGTGTTGGCGTACTTTATCTTTGCCCTGGCGACTGGCATTGAGCCGATTGCCACGGTGATTGCCTGCGCGCTGCTGTGCATCTTCCTGTGCATCTTTATCTTTTTGACGCTCAATCCCGATTCGGTACGCTCCCAGTACACCGAGGAGACGCTCTCGGTTGCCTCGGCCATGCTCGAGGACATTAAGGGCGGTCTGACGCAGGAATCGGCGCTTTTGGTGTGCCGGCGTATCCTGCCCGAGACACGTGCCATGACCGTTGCCATCACCGATGAGGGCAACGTGCTGGCCTGCGCGGGCGAGTTCGAGGAAAAGCTGCTGCCCGATTCGCCCATCCACACGCTTGCCACGCGCTACGTCATTGAGCACGGCATCGTGCAGTCGTTCAACCGCGTGGTGGACGTGGTGGGTTCGGACGGTTCGCACAACCATGTTCCCGCCGGTATCATCGCGCCCATCAAGGTGGGCGATCGCACCGTCGGCACGCTCAAGTTCTACTACAAGACCCCGCGCGCCGTAGACCGCACCCAGTATGCGCTCGCCTCGGGTTTTGCCGAGATCCTGTCCACGCAGCTCGCCATCCACGAGCTCGAGGTGCAAAAGGAGCTCACGGCCCGTGCCGAGGTTCGTGCTCTGCAAGCGCAGATCAATCCGCACTTTCTGTTTAACACGCTCAACACCATCGCGTCGTTTACACGCACCGATCCGCTGCGTGCCCGCGAGCTGCTGCGCGAGTTCTCATCGTTCTATCGTGCCACGCTCGACAACTCGGGATCGCTTATTCCGGTCTCGCGCGAGGTCGCACAGACCAAGCGCTACCTTACCTTTGAGAAGGCCCGCTTTGGCGAGGACCGCGTGCTTGCGACGTTCGATGTGTCCGAGGACGTGGAAGATACGCTGGTGCCGGCGTTCGTGATCCAGCCGATTGTCGAGAACGCCGTACGTCATGGTATGGGCGATGACGACGCCCTGAGGATCGACGTGACCGTTCACCAAGACGGCGAGGATGCAATCTTGATTGCCGTGGCCGATAATGGCGTGGGCATGGATGAGGGTACCGCCGCCAGACTGTTTGACGAGCGCTCTGCCCGTCCCGACGCCAGCTCTCCCCAGGGTGGCGGCGCCGGTGTGGCCATGCACAATATTTCGGAGCGCATCCATCGCTTTTATGGGCCGCACTCCTATACGCGTGTCGAATCGGCGCCGGGCAAGGGCACCAAAGTGCTCCTTCATCTTGATTTGTCAGAGAGCATCTTTGACATTCAAGAGTAAAATAAAAGGCTACGGGCTCAACGTCATGCGACGGATGCCCGGCGTAGTTAGTTGACGAAAGGTTTTATCCCTATGCTGCGTGCGATGATTGTGGATGATGAGGCGCCGGCTCGCTCGGAGCTTCGCTTCCTGCTCGAGCAAACGGGCAAGATCGGCACGATCACGGAGGCGTCGAGCGTCCGCTCCGCCATCGAGATGCTTATGGAAAGTCGCGTGGATGTCGTGTTTCTCGATATCTCGATGCCCGGTGCCTCGGGCCTGCAACTTGCCGAGGCGCTGCATAAGCTCAAAAATCCGCCGGCGATCGTGTTTGTGACTGCGTATAGCGACCATGCGGTCGAGGCATTCGACGTCGATGCCGTCGATTATCTGATGAAGCCTGTCGAGGAAGCTCGCTTGGATCGCGCGATCGAGAAGGTCATGCAACGCGCCAAGCCGGTTACGGACAGCAAAGTGACCATCGAGCGTATCCCGGTGGAAAAGGGCGGCCGCAAGGTGCTCATTCCCGTGGATGACATCCGCTTTATCATGGCAAAGGACGATTACTCCTGCATCTATACCGTCGATGATCGCTTTTTGTCGACGACCTCGCTGGCGCAGTTTGAGGCCAAGCTCTGCGACTTTGGCTTCTTCCGTGTTCACCGCCGCTATATCGTCAACCTAGCGTGCGTCACGGACGTTGAGACGGTGCCCTCGGGCGCCATCCAGCTGGGCATTACGGGCGTCGACGAACGCGTGCCGGTTTCTCGCCGCCGCGTCGTGCCGCTCAAGAAGGCTCTGAGTCTCTAGCACACTGGCCCCGCAGCCCTGTAGACCCATCGTCTGCGGGGCCGTGGGGCCTTTTTTGTATGTATCTGCCGAATCGTTTTTTGCGGAAGGGATCCCATGAACAGCGCAAGCGCCAAGCGCATCGACATCATCTCGGACACCCACGGCTATTTATCGCCTGCGCTCTTGGATGAGCTTGAGGGCGCAGACCTGATCATCCACGCCGGCGACCTTACGTCAGAGATGGACTACGAGCACCTATGCACCATCGCCCCCGTGCGGGCCGTATTGGGCAACAACGATTACTACCGCGACTACGGCCCCGATGTAGACCGTCTTGCGCTCTTTACCTACGAAGGCCTCAAATTCGCCGTAGCCCACTACCGCGAAGACCTTCCGGTGGGATCCGTAGACGTAGCCATCAACGGCCACACCCACGTAACCAAAGAAGCCCAAGTGGGCCGCTGCCTAGTCCTCAACCCGGGCAGCGCCAGCTATCCCAGAGGCACCCGAGGCCCCACCATGGCCAGAATGCTAGTAAAAGACGGCAAGATCCTAAGCACCAAGTTTATTGACCTAGACTAACCGCAACAAAAACGGGGGATGCACAACGCATCTCCCGTTTTTCTTTGAGCCAAAGTAAGAAGTCCAACCAGAACAATCAGACCAACCCCGCCGGGAAGCACGCGGGCTAGCCGCGCAGCGGCGCACGCCCGCAAAACTGGTTGAATAATGTGACGGCAGGGAGGGTCTCCGGCGCTGGGGGCGGGGGTTAAGTTTGTCGCGAGTTCCGCACGCAAAGGAAAGCACTTAATGTGCTTTCCGTCTTGCGCAGGACTGTAG